>CACZAW010000155.1 GCA_902779225.1 uncultured Ruminococcus sp.
GCATCTTCCTGTTGATGTGCGCGTGCCTGCTGATCGAAACGGTGATGGTCAAAAAGTACGGCGAGGGCAGCTTTAAGAAGGCGCTGGTCTACGGGCTGAAGCGCTTTATGGGGATCGCGATCTGTCTGGTCGTGGTCGCTGTTACGGCGTTCGGCGCGCAGTTCCTTTCCGAAAAATGCAACGCATCCGAGAGATACTCCGAATTCAAGGCGTATAACTCCGCCCGCGCAAAGATCAACGACTATACCGTCGCGCCCTATAAGGGAAACGAGGAGTTCTACAATTCGATCGATATCTATTCGCAGAACGATATCCGTACCGTCAGAAGGTATTATTATGACAGAGATTTCTTTACGACGGAACGGTTTACGGCGATCTCGCAGTACTCGCGCGAGCAGGGCTTCGGCAAGCTGGGGGTCAAGGATCTGGTCGACAAATGGCTCGACAGGTTCGATCAGCGCCTGCCGTTCCATGTCAGCCATACGGTACTGCTGATTTTGATCGGCGGGTTCGGATGTATCGCGGCGGTCTTGCTGTTTATCTTCAGAAATAAGCTCAAGCTGCTTTTCCCGATTCTGTTGACGCTTGCCTGGATCGTTTTCCTGTATCGGTTCACGCCGGACAACTTCAATTATCCGTCGGTCGCACTGGCGCTGCTGTTTGTGCTGTCGTCGTATTTTTACAACCGCTACCATTTTCTTTTGGCGGCGGCCATGAGTGCGGCGATCTTCGGCCTGTATGAATTTCAATATCTGTCCCGACTGTCCTACCGCGTCACGCTGACGTTTTTCCTGCCTGCGGCGGTATTTATGCTGATCGCGATGAGCAACGACAGACTGAGGGTGAGGTACAAAAATCTCTCTGTTGGGGTAAAGCGGTTCTACACTTGTGTGGTCGCGCTGTTCTGTGCGGCGGCGATCGTCTTTACGGGCTATTATAACTATCATTCGAAGCCGGTCTCGCGGGATGTTACCGAGCCGGATCTTGCGCTGCAGGATTATATCAACGATCGTCCGTCCGACGTTTTTGTCTATAATACAAAGCTGTATTCGACCCTTGATACCAGCCGCAGATTTGCGCTGCGGATCTCCGACTGTCCGGAAAATGCGGTGGTGTTCGCCGACTGGCAGACGTCGTCGTATTATTATGACAACGAGCTGAAGGAGCACGGTATCGGCAGGCTGTTTGAAGAAATGATCGACGATCCGCACCGCCACTTTGTTTTGTATCGTCCGCAGTGCAAGGACGTCGCGCGGTTCTATAACGACCATTACGCAAAGCCCGGACAAAAGATCAAGTTGATCGTGGAAACAAACAAGGATATCAATAAATTCTATGCGGTATATAAGGTAGTTACCGTAGAAAATCAACCGAAAGATAACCAAAAGACAGGTGATACAAAATGACAATTATCGTTACCGGCGGCGCCGGCTTCATCGGCTCCAACTTCGTTTTCCATATGCTCAAGGAGCATCCGGATGACCGCATTATCTGCCTTGATAAGCTGACCTATGCGGGTAATCTGAGCACCCTGAAATCCGTGATGGACAACCCGAATTTCCGCTTTGTGAAGGCGGATATCTGCGACCGCGAGGCGGTATACAAGCTCTTTGAGGAGGAGCATCCCGATATCGTGGTCAACTTTGCGGCGGAGAGCCATGTTGACCGCTCGATCGAGAATCCCGAGATCTTTTTGCAGACCAACATCCTCGGCACGCAGGTTTTGATGGACGCCTGCCGCAAGTATGGGATAGAGCGTTATCATCAGGTATCTACCGATGAGGTTTACGGCGATCTGCCGCTCGACAGACCCGATCTGTTCTTTACCGAGGAGACGCCGATCCATACTTCCAGTCCTTACAGCTCGTCCAAGGCGGGCGCGGATTTATTGGCGCTGGCGTATCACCGTACCTACGGGCTGCCTGTAACGGTCAGCCGCTGTTCCAATAACTACGGGCCCTATCACTTCCCCGAAAAGCTGATCCCCCTGATGATCGCGAATGCGCTGGCGGACAAGCCGCTTCCCGTATACGGCAAGGGCGAAAATGTGCGCGACTGGCTGTATGTAGAGGATCACTGCAAGGCGATCGACCTGATCATCCATAAGGGCAGAGTCGGCGAGGTCTACAACGTCGGCGGTCATAATGAGATGGCGAACATCGATATCGTCAAGCTGATCTGCAAGGAGCTGGGCAAACCCGAGAGCCTGATCACCTACGTCACCGACCGCAAGGGGCATGACCTCAGATATGCGATCGACCCGACGAAGATCCATAACGAACTCGGATGGCTGCCGGAAACAAAGTTTGAGGACGGCATCAAAAAGACCATTCAGTGGTATCTTGATAACAAGGACTGGTGGGAGGAGATCATCTCCGGCGAGTACCAGAATTACTACGAAAAAATGTACGCGAACAGATAATCAAAATATCAGCCCGCGGTTGCATACTTTTATGCAACCGCGGGCTCAGTCTGTAAAAAAGTATCTCAGTTAAGATCGGAGCGTGTCTTGGCTCCCTCTGACGAGGAGACTCCCCTGCTAGGGGAGATGGGCGAAGCCCAGAGGGGTGGGCCGTCTCCGGCGAGGAAGCTGTCATCGGCAAAGTATTGCCGATGACTGAGGGAGAGATAACGCAGCATTACTGTCACATGTCGCCGATTGACAAAAGCCGTTTTTGAAGTGCTACTGCAAAGCACATCAGGGCGCAGAGAGATTGTAACTGCAAAGTAACGTTATCTCTCCCCTGCGGTTTATCCTGTATTCCCTATAAAGGATCTCAGCCCGCCGCCCCCTCGTCAGAGGGGGCACAATAGGTTTTTCTATAGTCTAAGCCCGCGGTTGCATAGTTTTATGCAACCGCGGGCTTTTTTTCGTCATAGGTGAGAGGCATATATCAGGTTAACGGAAAGAGGGATGAGATATGCACGATGATTTTGCCGCCGTTCCGGACGGCGAACAGATTACGGAAGAAACATTCATGAGCTTTGAGGATAATAAGGGGGAGTTTGACGATGATCGCGGACAGTAAGCTGGTAACGACGGTACATCCGTCGCCCAATCACTCGGGCAAAAGGATCTATCCGCTGACAAGGATCTCTGTTCACTGCGTCGTCGGCCAGTGTACGGCGGCGTCACTCGGCGAATGGTTTGCGGATGCGGGACTGGAGGCGTCGTCCAACTACGGCGTCGGCTATGACGGCTCGATCGGTCAGTATCTGCCGGAGGCGTACCGTTCGTGGTGTACGTCGAGCTATGACAACGATAACCGCGCGATCACGATCGAGGTCGCGTCCGATACCTTTGAACCGTATAAGGTGACCGCCGCGGCTTATCAGGCGCTGATCAGGCTGCTGGTCGATATTTGCAGGCGCAACGGCAAAAAGAAGCTGATGTGGTTCGGCGAAAAAAGCCGGGCGCTCAATTATGAGCCGAAGTCGGATGAGCTGGTGATGACCGTTCACCGATGGTTCGCCAACAAAAGCTGTCCCGGCGACTACCTGTACGGACTGCATCCGCAGATCGCCGCAGAGGTGAATAAGCAGCTCGGCAGCAGTACGGCAAGCGTACCTGCCGCAGCCAAAAAAACGAAGAAAATGGCGGCGCTGAAAATGTTTTATATCGGTGAGGGTTACGAATACTCTCCCGGCGTGGTCAAGACGGTGCAGAGGATCCTCAACGACGTATCCTATAAGGGAAAAGACGGTAAGCCGCTGACCGTCGACGGCATCTACGGCGTCAATACCGACTATGCGGTGAGGGCGTTTCAGAAGAAGCACAGTCTGACCGTTGACGGCGTCGTCGGTCCCGCTACATGGAAACCGCTGATCGGAGCGCGATAAGACAGTGAAGGAAACGGATATTTTGATCGCCGTATTGTCCGGCGGGGCAGCGGTCGCCGTGATCGAGGGGATCCGCGAATGGCTGAGCCGCCGCGATGAGCGCAAGGCAAAGAAAGAGGAGCTTGCGCAGAAAAACATCGAAAAGCGTTTGTCGGTTCTGGAACAGCAAAACGCCGCCCAAAGCGAAGCGCTGAAATACTTGCTGTTTGAGAGGATCCGTTTTCTGGGGCAGCGGTTCATCGCCAAAGGTGAGATCGATTTTGAGGACAGAAGAACGCTGCATGGGATGCACGAGGTCTATCACAACGGATTGAGCGGCAACGGAGATCTGGATCAGCTGATGCGCGACGTCAATGCGCTCAAGCTGAAAAACAGGGAATAAAAAACAGTCATAGATGCGAAAACCACCCGATGATGTCGTCGGGTGGTTCCTTTTATTGTGATGCGTTCAGATATTCGGTGATCTTTGTCTTAAAATCGTGATAATGCTTCGGATAATTGTTGGAGCCGTCGGCATAGATCTTTTTGCCGTCGTTCACGACCGCGCGGAAGGTGAACATATAGCCGTCCAGCACATGGGGCGGATTCTTGCCGCTGAAGCCGTTCCAGCTCATGACGCGGCAGTCGTTCAGCAGACCGATGATTTCGGCGGTATCAACAGAAACCTGTTTGCAGAGCCGGCGCTCTTCCTTGCCCGAAGCATACCTCAGGACATAAGAGGAGACCTCGGTCGTGAAAACATACTATCCCTCCGGCAAAGATTCTTTGGCTTTATGATAACAAAAACCGCCGCGTTTGACAACCGAAAAAAAGAAAGTGTCAAATTACCACAAGTACTTGTATATTGCGATGTTTTCTGATACAATATGATGGCATGAGAAAGGGATAAGGAAGTGTAGAATATGAAAGCCAAGAGAATATGCACGGCAGCGTTACTGGCTGCGATCATCATGATATGCGGACTGTTTGCCGCCTGCGGAGACGCGAACGGTAAACCCGAGAATAAAACGCCGGAAAACGGTTTTGTCGAAGAGGAAGGCGTCCGTTATTTTTACCGCGACGGAGAAAAGGTAAAGAATTCCGTTGTCGGCGACGACAAAGAGGGCTATTTTTATGCGGGGGAAAGCGGCGCGATCGACGCCGGTTACTGTGACGGCGTGAATGTCGACGGCAAGGATTGGATCGTGATCGAAGGCGCCGCCTATCCGGTCAAGACCGAATCCGATCAGTGTCTGTTCACAGCGGCGAAGGACGTCGCCGCCTGCACGAATCCCGGCATGAGCCGCGAGGAAAAGCTCAAGGCGTGCTTTGACTATATCAAAGAGCATTATCTTGAGGGCGTTCTCCACGATCCGCCTTATCCCTATACCAATATCGACTGGCCGGTCGTCTGCGCCAACGATCTGTTCGTTTACGGCAAGGGCGACTGCTACAGCTACGGCGCTGCGTACGCGTATATGGCGCGCGCGATCGGATATACCGAAGCCTATGCCTGCAACAGCGGCGGTCACGGCTGGGCGGAGGTCGAGAAGAGAACCTACGATCCCGAATGGAGCCTGCACAGCAACAACTACAGCTATTACGGAATGCGCTATGATGAAGAATGCGACGTTCCCTATGCGGCGGTCATCTCCGACGGCGCGGATTACAAGCGCCTGCAGATCGTGATCAATGAGGAAGCAAGCGGTTCCTCCGACAGCGAAACAGCTGAATATGAATGATAAACGCCCTCGGCAGCTGCCGGGGGCATCAAAATAATAAAGGATGGATCAAGATGAAAATCGTTTTGACCGATGCACAGACGGTCGTTGATGAACAGGTCACCGCAGACAGGCTGAAAGAATTCGGCGAGGTCGTCCAAAACGGACTGCTCCCGTATGAACAGGTCGCCGAGGCGATCGCCGACGCGGATATGGTCATCTGCAACAAGACCGTGCTGGATGCGCACAGCCTGCGCCTTGCCGAAAAGCTCAGATATATCGGGCTGTTTGCGACCGGCTATAATAATATCGACATTGATTACTGCCGCGCTCACGGCATCACCGTCTGCAACGCGGGATCGTATTCGACTAACGCCGTCGCGCAGCATACCTTTGCGCTGATATTGGAGCATTTCAGCAATACCGCGCGATATAACGATTATGTGCAGGACGGAAGATGGAAGCGCAGCCCGACCTTTTCGCCGTTTGTTTATCCGCTCAATGAGCTGGCGGGCAAAACGCTGGGTATCGTGGGTCTCGGCGCGATCGGTCAGGCGGTCGCGAAGATCGGAGCGGCGTTCGGCATGACGGTCATTGCCTGCAACCGCAGCCCGCGATCCGTCGAAGGCGTGCGGCAGGTCGGCTTTGAGGAGCTGTTGCAGGAGAGCGATATCGTCACGGTGCATTGTCCGCTGAACCGCGATTCCGAAGGGATGTTCAACAAAGAGACCTTTGCAAAGATGAAGCCCGGCGCAGTATTTGTTAATACGGCGCGCGGCGGCGTGATGGTCGAGGAGGACTTGCGCGACGCGCTGCTGTGCGGTCATCTCGGCGGAGCGTGTATAGATGTCCTCAGCGTCGAGCCGATGGAGGAGGACTGCGTGCTGATGGGCGTCAAAAACTGCATCATCACGCCCCATATCGCATGGGCGCCCCTTGATACCCGCGAAAGGCTGATGGGGATCGTCGCCGATAATATCCGCGGCTTTTTGGAAGGTGCTCCGAAAAATGTTGTAAGCTGACGATAAAAATAACCGGTAACTGACGGATACAGTTACCGGTTTTATCTTTTCAGATCAATTCAGGGTGATGGATTTCAGCACTTCTTCAAAGGCGGGAAGAAGCTCGACAGCCTTCGGCTGGCGGGTGATGTAGTAGATATAATACACTTTTTTCTTGTGCTTGAAAACGACCAGATCGCCGACGTGGATATTGACCGAGTTATCGGCTCTGTACTCAAAACGGATCGCATAGGCGTTGTTCTTTTTAGAGGAGATCTTGGTTTTGTAGGCGGTAGCGCGCTGGTAGTTGAGCAGCTGGCGCTTGAGCCGCCCCTCGACGTCGATCAGGTACCATTCGGTATCGCACAGCTTGCGATACCATTTCAGTTTTGCCCAGTTGACGGACAGGATGGTATGATTGGCGGCGTCAAATACGCCCCAGCGATTCTCAGCCGTGCCGAAATGTCGTTTCAGATCATCCTCGGTCATCTCTTTAAAGCCGTCGGGATAAGTCAGGTCGATCTCGTTGTTGATCCTGGCATTGTTCATACCGGTTCCTCCGTTCTGTCGCGTGCTGATAGTATAGGAGTATTATACACCATCAAAATACGTTTGTCACCCATAAAATGAAAAAATTTCGCAAGAACAAAAAGATGCCCCTCATATCGTATCGGGGATTCTGACAACAGATCGCTTTATTTTCAAAAAGGCGTGAAATAGTTATGGATTTGTCGGGGTATATGTGATATAATGCGGATGTATTAATTCACAAGGGAGCAATGACTATGGGAATTATCTTATCGACAGATAATCTCACCAAAAAATACGGCATAAAAACCGCGGCGGATCATGTCAATATCCATGTGCGCGAGGGTGAGATATACGGTCTGATCGGGCGCAACGGCGCGGGTAAGACGACGATCATGCGGATGATCAGCGGGCTGTCCAATCCGACCGAAGGCAGCTATACGATCTCAGAGGGTGCGTCGACCGGTATCGGCGTGCTCATCGAGAACCCCGGCGTTTATCCCAAGCGCACCGCCTTTGATAACATCAAAATCAAATGCATCGCGATGAACTGCTACTCCAAGGAGTACGTTGACGGGCTGTTGGAGCTGGTCGGACTTGCGAACACAGGCAAGGCGAAGGTCAAATCCTTCTCGCTGGGTATGCGCCAGCGCTTAGGCATCGCGCTCGCGCTGACGGGCGACCCCAAGCTGATCGTCCTCGACGAGCCGATCAACGGTCTTGACCCGCAGGGTATTGCAGAGGTCAGAGCGACTTTGGAGAAGCTCCGAGATGAAAAGGGAATCACTATCATGGTGTCGAGCCACATCCTTGACGAGCTGGGCAAGATCGCGGATTCGTTCGGTATCATCAACGAGGGTACCCTGATCGACGAATTCACCAAAGAGGAACTGATGCGCCGCTGCGGCAAATACATTTCGATCGAGACCGATCAGAACGAAAAGGCGATCGAAGTGATCCGCAAAATGGGCGTTGACAAGGTGATGCAGGACGGCGACAGGATCAGGATCGACGGCAGTATCGAGAGAGTTGCCGAGATCAACCGTACCCTTGTGACCGAGGGCTTTGCGGTATCCGAGATCCGTACCTGCAATATTTCGCTCGAGGATTACTATTTCAGTCTGACAGGAGGTGCGCGCGATCATGAAGCTGATTAAGACTGAGCTGTATAAGCTGATGACGACCAAGATGTTTTACATCCTGAACGCGGTGATATTCGGCGTCAATATCGTGCTCAACGCATTTCTCCCGACCGTGGCAAAGATTGTGCTGCC
>CACZAW010000156.1 GCA_902779225.1 uncultured Ruminococcus sp.
TCGCGCATCGAGCATCCCGACGAGCGCTTCAGCGTGGGCATGGATATCCGCGCGGTCATCAAATCGCGCGTCGGAACGCGCATCACCCTGAGCCACAAGGAGCTGCTCGGAACATGGGAGGAGAACGCCGCCGCTTTTTCGGTGGGCGAGACCGTCCCGGGGGTGATCCGTTCGATTGAGAACTACGGCGCTTTTGTCGAGCTGACGCCCAACCTTGCGGGACTTGCAGAGCTGAGAGATCACCTGAGAGTCGGCACAGAGGCGTCTGTCTATATCAAGAGCATCATCCCGCAGCGCATGAAGATCAAGCTCATCCTCATCGACTGCTTTGATACGGCGCCGTCCCTTACCCCGCCGCGCTATTATCTGAGCAAGGGGCGTATCGACCGCTTTGTCTATTCGCCGACGGATTGTGACAAAACCATCGTCACGGACTTTTTAGAACAATAGTTTGACAATCAACGATGGATGGTATATAATAAAAGCGTTAATCCGATCGTAATGACAAAGAATACCGAGGTGCAGTATGGAAGTTTATCAGTTTATGATTCTGGCAGTTTTGCTCGTAGCGGCGATCATTGTCGGGATCGCGGGGATTGCTATAATTCCAAAAAAGAATAATAACAGTGAGGAAATGAGCCGCCTGCGTCAGGAGATCATCGCCGCCAACCAAAGCTCCGTCAAAAACATGGGTGAGATGATCGCGTCGGATGACCGTCGATGAAAAGCTCCAAAAAACGCTGGAGGAAAAGATGAACCGCAGCTTTGCGCTGGTGAACGAGCGGCTCGAGCAGGTGTATAAGGGGCTCGGAGAGATGCAGACCCTTGCCGTGGGCGTCGGCGACCTCAAAAAGGTGCTGTCGAATGTCAAGACCCGCGGGATCGTCGGCGAGATCCAACTCGGCGGGATCCTGGAAGAGATCCTCAGCCCCGAGCAGTACGATACCAATGTTTGCACCAAGGCGGGCTCCCGCGAGGTGGTGGAATTCGCGGTCAAGCTGCCCGCGCATGACGACGGCTTCATCTGGCTGCCGATCGACGCCAAGTTCCCCGGCGATACCTATGCCGCCCTGCGCGACGCCTATGAGAGCGGCTCAAAGGATGCGGTGGACGCCGCCGCCAAAAACCTGATGGTCACCATCCGCAAAGAGGCAAAGGATATCCGCGATAAGTATATCGACCCGCCGAATACCACCGAGTTCGCGATCATGTTCCTGCCCTTTGAAGGGCTGTACAGCGAGGTCGTCAACCGTGGTATGGTCGAGGTCTTACAGCGCGATTACAAGGTGAATATCGCGGGGCCGTCCACCATGGCGGCGCTGCTCAATTCCATCCAGATGGGCTTTAAGACCCTCGCGGTGCAAAAGCGCTCGGCGGAGGTCTGGAAGATCCTCGGCTCGGTCAAGAGCGAGTTTGAAAAGTTCAATGAGGTGCTTTTGCTGACCCAGCAGCGCATCGATCAGGCGAATAAGGAGCTGGACAAGCTGGTCGGCGTCAGATCAAGGCAGATCAGCAGAAAGCTCAGCGAGGTGGAAAGCGCATCCTCGCCTGTCATCGGGCTCTTTGATGAATCATGATCCGTTTATATGAATGAAAATCGTCCCTCGTGACAATACTATCATCAGTATTGTTGCGGGGGGATTTTTTGCAGTATAACAAGGTCGAGATCTGCGGGGTCAATACCGCAAAGCTGTCGGTGCTGACCGAGGCGCAAAAAAAGGAGCTGCTGGAGAAGATGCATACCGGGTCGCCTGCCGAACGCAAGCGTGCGCGCGAGGAGATGATCAACGGCAACCTGCGGCTGGTGCTGAGCGTGATCCAGCGCTTTACCGGGCGCGGCGAGAATATGGACGACCTTTTTCAGGTCGGGGTGATCGGGCTGATCAAGGCGATCGACAACTTTGATCCGTCGCTCGACGTCCGCTTTTCCACCTACGGCGTGCCGATGGTGATGGGCGAGATACGCCGCCATCTGCGTGATATGGGAGCTGTTCATGTGAGCCGTTCCATGCGGGACACGGCGTACCACGCGATGCAGATCAAGGAGGAGCTGCAAAACGACCTCGGGCGCGAGCCGACCGTCGAGGAGATCGCTCAGAAGCTCGGCACGCAAAAGGAAAACGTCGTGCTGGCGCTGGAGGCGATCGTGGATCCGGTCTCGCTGTACGAGCCGGTGTTCAGCGACGGCGCGGATACCATCTATGTGATGGATCAGGTGGGGGACAAGTCCGACGACAAAGACTGGCTGGAGGAGATCGCCTTCAAGGAGGCGATGCGCAAGCTCACCCCGCGGGAGAAAAAGATCCTCGCCCTGCGGTATTTTCAGGGCAAAACGCAGATGGAGGTCGCCGAGGAGATCGGGATCAGTCAGGCGCAGGTCAGCCGCATCGAGAAGGGCGCGATCGACTCCATCAAAAGGGAGCTGTAATGCAGAACACCCGCCCTGTCGAGTGATGACAGGACGGGTGTTATATTGTTATCTTTTTTGTACCGGTCTGTTGTACTTATCTTCTTGCTCCGCTCAGACCCCATGCGAATTCCGGGACTACTTTTCTGGCATCGTAACCGGTGGTGTTGCGGTTGTTGCTGCCGCTGTTGCCCCAGTGGTAGGCGATGTCATCGCAGTGACCGCAGAAGTTTTCGACCAAGACGGCAGCGCCTCTGCCGGAGGTGTTGTTGGTGAAGGTGCAGTTCTTGATGCTGTGGGTATTTCCGTCGATCAAATCGATTCTGACCGCGCCGCCGACGTTTTTGGAGCGGTTGTTGTCAAAGGTGCATCTCTCGATGATCTGAGTGTAGTTTTGGCCGCCGCAGCACCAAACAGCGCCCGCCTGATCGTTGGTCGTGTTGCCGGTGAAGGTGCAGTCATAAATCTTGAGTGCGTTTGCTGCGATCGCACCGCCGGCGCCCTTTGGCCCGTATTGGTTGCTGTTTTCGGAAGTGTTATTTTCAAAGGTACAGTTCTTACAGATCACGCTTTTGGCGTCGATCGCGCCGCCGCAGCCTTGCATCGCTTTGTTGCCTTTGAAGGTGCAGTTCTCGAAGGTGGGGTAATTGATAGAGGGCAGGTAGAAGGCGCCGCCGGACACGTCGGACTTGAGATTATTGAACTCAGAGTTGGTGACCTTGATATTTGCAGTGACGGAAAAGACTTGGATCCTGCCGCAGTTTTCGACCTTGCATTTGTCCATAACGAGCCACTGACTCTTTGTGGAGCCGGTGTTGAGGTTGATCGCTGCGTTGGCAGTGTTGCGGATCGTCACGCTTCTCAGAGTAACGGACGTGAGGTCTCTGTTTATTTCGTCAAAAGCTACCGAGCCGCCGATGATCGTACCGTTCGTGACGATTATGTTCGCCCTGTCGTTCATGGCGAAGATGATGGTGTTTTTGTTTGCGGAGCAGTCGAGGGTATGACCGTTGAGGTCGAATCTGACTGTTCTGCCCAGGTCGACGTGGAATCCGCCGTAGTTGCAAAATCCATAGTTTGTATCGGAGAGATTGTCGATGTTGAAGCCTTTGTTGGCGTCTGCTTTGACGTCGCCGTTGAGGGTGATGACGTACCTAGTGCTCGCCTTAAAGGATTGCGCCCATGCTTCGGCAAGGGTGTGGAAGCCCTTGACACATTTGCCGCCAACGGGGGTAAGGATCTCAGCGGTTGCCTGCATGAAGTCGCCGTTGTTGTTGTTTTCTTCGATAACGCTCTTGTAGATATCGTTGACGGAAGAGAGAGAATCAGTCAGGTCTTTCGCAAAATTCTCGAAGTAGGCATAGGGTTGCTCATTGTCGTTTGCCTTGTAGATGCCGTTCTCGATCTCATACTCTCTGACCTTGTAAGCCATGTTGTTGAGGGTGAGGATGGTGAAGTAATCGAGCGTGACATTCGCTTCCATGAGCTCGATCTCTTCATTGATGTTGTTGAGGTATTCGAGAAAGTCGGGAGAGGTCGCCCAGTCGTGCGCGGTCTCTTTGTAATTGGCAAGGATCTTGTTCATGAGGTACTCGGAGGTAACGCGGTAGCCGGAGCGATAATCGGTAGAGGAACGGACGCCTTTGATATAATCTGCCATTCTGTTGAAGTTCTTCTCCAGAGAGGAGAGGTCGCAGGAGGACTGCGAAAGGATCGTTTTGTAGGTTTTATAGGTGGTGTTGTCGATCACGCCTTCACCGGGGGTGGTGATGTTGGTTTCGAACTGTCTGATCTTCCTGACTGCTGCCTGACAGTCGTCGCTGATGCTGTCCACTTCAAGGCGGAAGTCCTTGGAGTCAATGTTGGAGTTGATGAGCTTGAGGTTTTTCATCTCTTCGTCGTGATAGCTCTCAAGCTTATTCGAAAGATTGTCGAGCTTATCAAGCACATCCTGGATGGTGGGAGAGTTGTCTTCGTCGGGGAAGAGCAAGCCGAGAAGAAAGCCGACTCCCTTTTTGAGCACCGTGTTAACGATGCCTCCTTCGGTGACAGCGTCGATCGCTTTTTCTGCGCCGTTGGACGCCGCTTCTTTGATGATCGATTTGTAGTCGATCTCAAGCGCCGAAGCGGAGGTCGTCGCGCATACGCTGAATACGGAAAAAAGTGTGACGACGGATAATACGGTTGCGATGATTCTTGTCTTAAATGTTGTCTTTGTCATGATATTCAACTCCTTCTGCTTTTTTACGATGTCGAGCCGTTCTGTTTATTTGGCTCTCTCTTGATTGCATCATTATGATAGCATGGTTCCCGGACGGTTTCAATTTTCAATCATCACCCTGAGTGTTCACTTTTGAACACATAGAGGCTGATCTGTTCAAAATCGAACAATTTGCAGGATAATTGTAAATATGCTTGAATAATCATCTTATATTTGATAAAATAACCATATCAAAAAGAGCAGGTGATGATATGGCTGGACAGAAGGTCAGCAGAAAAGCGCTGAAAACCAAGAATCAGATCGGCACCGTGTTGGCAGAGCTTTTGCAGGAAAAGGAGCTCAGAGATATTACGGTGCATGAGATAGCGGAGAAGGCGGATGTCAGCCGCACGACCGTCTACAACTATTATCTGGACGTTTACGATATTTACGAACAGTTGGAGAATACGGTTCTGACGGAACTGGGACTTTTGATCACGGAGCACGGAGTGAAAACGAC
>CACZAW010000157.1 GCA_902779225.1 uncultured Ruminococcus sp.
GAGATAAAGCTGTCGTGCTTCTCGGCGGTGATGCCGGTCAGCGGCTGGAACCAGTGGGTGTAGTGGGTGGCGCCCTTCTCAATCGCCCAGTCTTTCATCGCAACAGCTACCGCGTTCGCAACAGTCAAACTCAGCTGTTCGCCGTCGTCGATCGTCTTGCGCAGCTTCTGATAAATCTTACCGTCCAGACGTTCTTTCATCAGCTTATCATCAAAAACCAGACAGCCGAAATAGTCTGCTACATTTTCCATAATACCTTCTCCTTTGATATAAAAATAGAAAAAGCGCCTTGAACTTTCGTTCAAGACGCCTTTGCCTTCTACACAGGTGATTATATCACCTTGTTAAAAAAATGTCAAGAAATAAAATAGTTTTTTCAAGTAAAAATGCTGCCTACACACTCAAACTTTCTTTTCGCAAATATACAGCCACTGACATTTACGGCAAAAATCTTTCAGTCTGCCGCTCTTGACGATCATTTCATTTGCCTGCTCGTACAGCTTGCTCCACAACAGCTCGTCGCCGATATGGCAACCTAGAACATTCATGACTCGGTCATCGATTGCCCTGACCTTATAATCTTTTGCACATATAACTCCCGCGTTATTCGGGCACGCTTCACAGATACAGTCGCAGCCGCCGGTGAGTGTGACAGTCGGGTCGTCATGCTGTAACATGGTTATCACATCATTCATATGTCGGACAAAGTCCGGATCGTATCCGTATCCCTCAAAGAAACGGATACACAAGGCGTGGTGGGGTCTGAGTAACACACTCAAAGGGTAACGACCTTTGACAGACGATTGGACAGTACCATGGCGAGCACGATTTTCACCGCGTCGGGGATTAGGAACGGAACGACGCAAGTCATCAGCGTTTCAACGACGCCCCACTTCATGACGACCATGAACCAAACGGTACCGAAAGCGTAGCAAATGAGTATGCCCAGTATCATCGCTATTGTTAAAGGCAGGGCCTTTCTCTCCCACTTATCAGCCGCAAAACCGACAATCAGCGCTGTCGCCAGAAAACCGATGATATATCCGCCGGTAGGGCCTGCCAGTATTCCAACGCCGCCTGACATTCCTGCGAACACCGGGACACCGACCGCGCCGAGCAGAATGTAGACAAAGACGCTGAGCGTCCCGCGCTTCCAACCGAGCATTGCCGCCGAAAGACACACGGCAAAGGTCTGGAGAGTGACGGGTACCTCACCTACCGGTATGCTCAGGATCGAGCATACCGCGATCAAAGCGGAGAACATTGCGGTAACGACCATACTCTTCACCGAGAAGCGAGTGTTTTTGCTATCATGAGTTTTTGCAGACATACCTATACCTCTTTTTTCAAAGTTTTCATAATGGCAGTTCTTTACAATGATCAACAAAATCCTTCCAGATCAGCCGGCTTTCCTCACAAACTCGATAGGAAAGTTCGGGGTGCCACTGTACTGCCCATACATAGCTTTTTTCGGGCATATAGACCGCCTCAACCAGTCTGTCCTCGGAATATGCCATTGGATAAAGCAGCGGCGACAACTCTTTGATTGCCTGATGATGATAGCTATTGACCTTCAGACGATCGGTATTCAACAGAGTATACAGCGGGGTATCCTTGATGATACTGACCGAGTGTACCGGTTCGTCATATGGCGGAGACTGACAGTGAACGACAGGGGACGGCTTCTGAGACGGCAGGTCCTGATACAGCGATCCCCCGCAGAACACGTTGAACGCTTGTATTCCCCTGCAAATGCCGAACAGCGGCTTATCCGCTTTCAGCGCTTCGTGAAACAGGATATATTCCATCGTATCGCGCAGGGCAAAATGCTCACCGCATTTTTCCGATTCTGCTTCATGATAATACGCAGGGTCGATATCCTGTCCTCCCGTGAACAAAAATCCATCGAAAGTGTCGACAAGCGACCGGATATCCTGCCAATCTGTCAACAGCGGCACGTTGGCTTTGACATTGACATAATCCACCACCCGCATTATAACAAGGAATTCCTTTGCATTGTTGCATGCGCGATAAACAAATCTATTATCTTCTTGCTGTTATCATCTGTCATATAGGCCAGTTCAGGATGCCACAGGATCCCCCACATGAACGCTTTGAGCGGCATATATACTGCTTCAATAGACCCATCCGACGCATATGCCATACTTTTCAGGATCGGGGAAATCTTTTCGATCCCTTGAAAGCGATTACCTTTGACGGATAGCTGCCGTATTTTCAGTAATTTTGCCAAGGGTGTATCGGGATTGATCGACACATTATGCACGGGAGGGTGTTCAGATAAAGTCTGTTGATTTGCAGAAAACGACTGAACTCTAATGTCCCGAAAGAGTGTGCCGCCCAGCGCTGCGTTCAAAAACTGGAGTCCTGTGCTGATACTCAGCAACGGCTTGTTGACCTTTATCGCTGTATCCAGCACGAAAATCACCCTTGCGTTCTGTTGTGAATCCGGGAGGACATATCCGTTCTTTTCCTCTCTGTCCATGATCAAATCATCTTCTCCTGCAATAATAAAGCCGTCACACATCTCAACCGCTTGATAGAACAACTCCTCTTTACCGGTCATTGGGACGAGCGTCGGGAGACCTCCTGCTTGCACGACAACATCCAGACATTTTGATATCGTTCTACAGCTTTGAGTGTGATTGTTTACAAGAGCTACCATACCGATCAACGGCTTAGACATCAGACCACTTCCTACTTAATGATTTTGAAGCATACTGTTTTTTCATTGATCAGCGGGCTGTGATAGGCAAAGTAGACGGTTCCTGAGACAGGCGTACGGATCTCTCCGACGGTCGTACACTCAAAGGGATCAACGATCCTGCCGAGGATGTCGTCCTTTTCGACAGTCGCGCCGATCTCAACAGTACTGAAGAAGAGACCTGCCGCACCCGCTTGGATCTGTTCTGTTTCGCTCTCATCCAATACGACCGTGCGATATCCGGGCGGCGTTTTCGTGCTGACCAGGCCGCGGTTGTCCATAAAGCGCAGGATCGCATTGACCGCCTCGCAGGCAGCCTTTTCGTCGATCTCGTCAGTTGCGTTCGCATAAACCGAAAAAGCTTTTGTCTCCCAGATCTGCCAGTTATAATTCAGCGTAGTGGTGTCATAGGGACGCGGCTTGCGCACGATACCGAATTCCAGTCCGAAATCCTTGAGCATCCCGGGATCTGTGAAACCGGTATCCATCAGCTTGACATGCGGCAGGAAAATCCCCTGCTGGTAGAAACTAGCAAGCTGGATGCCGTATTCATAGCCCTGTAACTGTTCAAACACGCCTGCCGCGATCCGCTGGGTCGTTTCACCCTGATCATATCCGGGGAACATCCTGTTGATATCGGTGTTATCCATCGCCCAGAACCGCTTGCCGAGGTTCATGGAGTAGTAATTGACGCAGGGGATCACAAGGATCTCGCAGTTCTCGGCGAGCTTTCCGTCTGCTTCAAGCCTTTTCAGCTCCTGCACCATGCGGCTGCAGACATACATCTGCTGTACCTCGTTGCCCCGCATGGCGCCGACAATGGCAAGGGCTTTTTTTCCTCTGCCGAAGCTGTAGCCGATGACGTCAAGCTGCTCACGATAAGGGGATTTCAGTGAGAACAGCGTCTTCTTTTTCATGCGTCCTCACCTCCCTGCATAGGCTGCAAAATCCGCGCCAGCAGTGAGCCGCCGTAGACGACCGGATACTCGCGCAGGGTAAAGATCATTCCGTCACAGACAGCCTGCACCTCCTCGACAACCTTAGAGCTCAGCGGGTCGATAACATTGCCGATATGGTCGCCCTTTTTCACCGTATCACCGAAATCCGAAAAAGGAACAAAGATACCTGCGACGTCGGAGTTGACAAAGCCGACCTCGCGACCCGCGGAAATGATCGGCTTGCGCACGGGAACGGTTTTTCCCTTCCACATACCGAGCTGTTTCATCAGGTTAAGGACGCCCTGAAACAACTGACCGCAGTATTCCTTTGTGATCCGCATACCGACGCCTATTTCCACAACCAGCGTTTTTGTACCGCGGGAGTTGAGCGTATGCGCAAGGGTCGATTCCAGTACCGTCGCCGACTCATGGATCCAAACGAAGTCTATATTCATCATCTCAGCGTACGGCAGAAGCACCTCGGCAGTCGGCACGCTGATGCGTATCTGCGGGATCTCCTTCAGAAAAATATTGCTTGAGTGAACATCAACGCACACATCCGAGCCGCTGATATCATCCGTGATAGCGGAACAGACGACCTCGACCATTGTGCCGTTCTTAGTACCGGGAAAAACGCGGTTCATATCAAGGTCGAACATCGGGATGCCCCGCGTGATGCTGTCGATCCCCATGGGATTGAGCGCAGGATAGATATCGACGATCCCGTCGAGTAGGTCGATATTCTTGTCGATAAAGCTACCAACCATAAAGGCGAGGTACTGCCCCTCCAGCTCGTCGCCGTGGGTACCGGTCACAAGGCTCAGGCGGGTCGTGCTGTTTCCGTTTTGAATACGTCTCTTCTGTATTTTCAGCTTTTCATTAACGGCAAGCGCAATGCTTGCGATCGTTTCTGTCATTTTTTCTGTTTCCTTTCCCTATGATAGTATCGAGCGAACCAGCTGGAGCTGGCAAGTATGCTTTCCGTACATCACGCCCCGATCAACAGCGCAGTCGCGAAAATCCCTGCCCTGTGAGATCACCAGATAACCGTCGCCGACAGGGCAGTTGTTGGCGGGATCGATCCCTTCCCAATGTTTGCCTGTCCAATACTCCACCCATGAATGGGTCTCTCCGTCACAGAAGGCGAGTCCCGCGATATAACGGCAGGCGATGCCGTCCATTCGCAGCAGCGAGATCAGGATATGCGAAAAATCCTGGCACACGCCTTTTTTCAGCGCGAACGCCTGCGCCACAGTCGTTGCGGTATCAGTCACGCCCTTCTGATATCCGATCGTCTGCGACAGGACATCGCTGAGATATGCCGCCCGGTCTGCGGCAGTTCCGATACAGCCGTCCTGATGCGCACGGTAAAAGTCGCGCAGAGCATCGTCAGGCTGTGTATATTCTGATTGGTAAAGATAACACGGCATATAGTCGGTACGGCGCTTTGTACAGTCGACCTCAGCCGTTCCCTTGATCTCAAAGTCGAGAAAACGATGGTCGTCCCTCAGATACCCGGTCGTCACATTATTGCCGAACGCGTCGACAGTCTGTTTGACCGGAACATAAGGAGAGATATTCAGATTGCATGACAAAATCTGCTGCGATGCCGTCTCAGGCGGGATGATCCGCAGCGCAAAGCTGTGGTCATGTATATAATCATCAAAGGTCAGCTTGGTGGAAAAACAATAATTCACGCGTTTCATACGCTCACCTCCCCGGCTTCAAACAGCCTGCTAAGACTGCTGATTGCCCTCTTTGACTCACGATCATAGTCGGCCTCTGTGCCGAGAATCTCGACCAGATCGGACAGCGGCTTTGTCTGATAACGAAAGGGAGTCGAGCGCGGCACGCGGTTCAGATTTTTGAGGAGTCGGATGAACTCCTTTTCCACGATCAGATACGGGTATTTCATCCTCATATACAGGTCAAGCCGCTCGACGGTTTTCCCGATATAGATGATGTTCCTGATCTCATCGTCATAAATATGTTCATTGATACAGCCCCAGAAGGCATAGAGAATATCCTCCAGCGGCAGCAGCGATAAGCGGATATTTGTACTGTTCTGTGCTTTTTCCAACGTGTCCTTTGCCATCTGCAAAAAGGACAGCGAGGTAGTTGAGATTTCCTCGCGCAGGACGATACCGTTGTCATAGGCACGCTCGAGACTGTATGCTGCGGAGTTAGAATTCGCATTGTCAAACAGAAAGCTGCGGAGAAAAGCCGCGTTATCCGCATAGGTATCGGCAAGTCCGAAACAGCCGAGATAATCCGTGTATCCATGCTGTGTATCGAGCATTTTGTCATACAGGAATTGGTGGAGTATATCGGCTATACACATAATCGCAAGAAACTTACTTATTGGCATACTTATAACGGAAAAGAAGTGGACGCAGTCATCGGTGAAGCGGAAATTGGCATCGAAATCAAATCGACCGATGAGGTACAGAATAAGCACATGAGCAACTTCAAAGAGTATCTCGAAGAGTTTCCCAATAGCCGTACTATCGTTGTGTCGCGAGATCCTATCACTCGGCGTGTCGGCAATGTGGAGGTCATCTATATATTTGATTTCCTTCGAATGCTTTGGAACGGCGAGTTGTTCTAAACAATCATCTCCATTATTTATTTAAGCGGTAATCCAATTAAGCGGGTTACCGCTTATTTTATGTCTTTTGGGAATATTTTTGGCAATTTTGGACTTGAAGAAATGTCTCGGATGACATTTCGAGCTTGAGCGCCACGGAAGTGGATTAAGCGAAAGCATAGAA
>CACZAW010000158.1 GCA_902779225.1 uncultured Ruminococcus sp.
ATATTTTTACCCTTTTGCAATCACATTGACGGTTTATGATGGTGCCATGATAAACAAAAGGGAAGTGATACCGATGAATTTTATGATCCAGACACACGACACCGAATCAAATCATAAAAGGAAGGGATTAATCATGACAACAAAGACATATAACGATTCTGGCAAAACCAACAGCGCCGAGCTGATGAAACTGCTGCGCGAAAAACGCAGAGAGCGCCGCCGCAGGCAGATCAATGCATTCTACGAGAGCCTTGACGCGCAGAACGCCGATAAGCTGATCTTATTGTTTGACAACGGCATGAATATCGCCTGAGACTTGCAAATCCCGCCGAATGTGCTATACTGAGGATATCAAACGCAAAGGCGGGATAACATGAAAAAAAGAAGACGCAGGCTGCTGCTGCAGACCTTCAGAGATACCGGCGTTGACAAGATCCTCGGGTCGTTTTTTATCTTCTTTTTATTTGCGGCGCTGATCGTATGGATCTTTGAGCCGACCATCAATAATTATTTCGACAGTATGTGGTACTGCTTTGTATCGATGACGACCATCGGCTTCGGCGACGTCTCGGCGACGACGCTGATCCCCCGTTTAGTGACGGTGATCCTGTGGCTGTATGCGGCTGTGGTTCTGGCGATCTTCACCGCGGTGCTGACCAGCTTCTTTATGGACGCCGCCAAGCTGAAAGCCAACGAGAGCGTGCAGGAGTTCCTTTCCGAGCTGGAGCGTCTGCCCGAGCTGAGTAAGGAAGAGCTGGAGGAACTGTCAAAAAGGGTCAAGACGTTCAAAAAACAGTAGAAACTACAAAAATAATTCAAAACGGCTGCCGTTACAGATTTCGGCAGCCGTTCAGTTTTTGCCCCTATAAACGGTTCGAGGGCAAGGATATCAATTCGGTGAAAAATGAAGGGTGAAGGATGAAGGGTTGATGGCGGGATACCCGCACCCGATTCCTAAGTTCTTATTTCATAGTTCATATTTATTCTCAATCGTTCTTATTTATGACGGAGAGGGGATCGATCAGGGTTTTGCCGACGCGGATCTCGACATGGATGTGCGGATCATCCCCGCTCTCGCACGGGATCTGTCCCACGGTGCCGACGGTATCGCCCGCCGAGAGGTTCGCGCCCTTTTCTACCTCGATATCGTTGCTGAGCCCGCAGTAGTAGACCGCAAAGCCCGGACTGTCGACCTCGATAATGACGCCGTATAATTCTGATACAGAAATATCTTTGACCTTTCCGTCACACATCGCATAGACGTTTTCGCCCTCCTTGGCGGCGAAGTCGCACCCCGTATGCGCGCGGTAATCCTTCATGGTTTTGCTGAAGACCGCGTCCTCTGAATACTGCTTGACGACGCTGCCGCTTTTGACCGGATATACCAGATCGTCCGCGACCTTCAGCACCGCTTCCATGGCGCTGAGCTTTTCGGTCGGGTCGACCGGCTCCATCGCGGGCAGGGTAGCGGTATCGTAGATCGTAAAGCCCTTTGTGCGTTCGGTGGGCTTTGCCGTGGGAGCCTCGGTAGGCTTTTCGGTCGCGGGAGTTGTCGCCGCCTCGGTCACGCCGGTCATATCCTGTGCGACCGCCTGCGTCGCCGTGCTTTTCAGCGAAGAAAAGTAGTGATCGCTGTCGTCGCCGGTATTTTTGCCGAAGGTGGAATACGCCGACCAGATCGCCAGCCCGACCGCGACCAGACAGATCGTCAGCGCGACATAAAACCCGACCCGCTCGGTCGCATCCTTCTTTTCTTTGTGTACATATCGTTTCATAATAATACGCCTCCGACCATAGTATTGCCGAAGGCGTAGCTTTTTATTCAATGATTTGCATTCGATCAGCCGCGGAACGATAACAAAAACCGCCGCAGGAATTCCCGCGGCGGTAATTGATTCATTTATTCCGGTCACTGATCACTGACCACTGACCGCTCGGACGAGCAAAGCTCGTCTGCTGTTACAGGCTGTTCTGGATCGCGACGGCGACTGCAACGGTCGCGCCGACCATGGGGTTGTTGCCCATGCCGAGGAAGCCCATCATCTCAACGTGCGCCGGTACGGACGAGGAGCCCGCAAACTGCGCGTCGGAGTGCATACGACCCATGGTGTCGGTCATGCCGTAGGAGGCGGGACCCGCAGCCATGTTGTCGGGATGGAGGGTACGGCCTGTGCCGCCGCCGGAAGCGACGGAGAAATACTTCTTGCCCTGTTCGTTGCATTCCTTCTTATAGGTGCCTGCGACAGGATGCTGGAAGCGGGTGGGGTTGGTGGAGTTACCGGTAATGGATACGTCAACGCCCTCGCTGTGCATGATGGCAACGCCCTCGCGGACGTCGTCGGCGCCGTAGCAGCGAACGTTAGCGCGCTCTGTATCGGAGTACGGAGTCTCCTTGACGATGGTCAGCTCGCCGGTAAAGTAATCAAACTTGGTCTGTACATAGGTGAAGCCGTTGATCCTGGAGATGATCTGAGCGGCGTCTTTGCCGAGACCGTTCAGGATAACGCGCAGCGGCTGCTCGCGAACCTTGTTCGCGTTGCGGACGATACCGATCGCGCCCTCAGCGGCAGCGAAGGACTCGTGACCCGCGAGGAACGCGAAGCACTTGGTGTCGTTAGAGAGGAGCATGGCGGCGAGGTTGCCGTGGCCGATGCCGACCTTGCGGTTTTCCGCGACGGAACCGTCGATGCAGAAGCTCTGCAGACCGATACCGATATAGCGGGCGGCCTCTTCGGCATTCTTCGCGCCTGCCTTCAGGGCGATGGCGGCGCCTACGCAGTATGCCCAGCATACGTTTTCAAAGCAGATGGGCTGGATGCCCTTGGCGATCTCATAGGGATCAAAGCCGGCTGCCTGGCAGATCTCACGCGCTTCTTCCACGGAAGCGATGCCGTACTCAGCGAGTACGCCGTTGATCTTTTCTATACGTCTGTCATAATTTTCAAATAAAGCCATACTGTGCACCTCCCTTATTCTTTACGCGGGTCGATGTATTTCGCCGCGTTGTCAAACTGACCGTAGTGACCGGTCGCCTTTTTGATCGCTTCTTCGGCGGAGATACCGCTCTTGATGAAGTCCATCATCTTGCCGAAGCTCAAGAACTCATAGCCGATGATCTCGTTGTCGGCGTTGAGTGCGATACGGGTGCAGTAGCCCTCGGTCATCTCGAGATAACGGGGACCCTTCTCACGGGTGGCGAACATGGTGCCGACCTGAGAGCGCAGACCCTTGCCGAGGTCTTCCATAGATGCGCCTACCAGCAGACCGCCCTCAGAGAACGCGCTCTGGGTTCTGCCGTATACGATCTGCAGGAACAGCTCTCTCATCGCGGTGTTGATCGCGTCGCAGACGAGGTCGGTGTTCAGCGCCTCGAGCAGCGTCTTGCCGATCAGGATCTCAGACGCCATCGCCGCACTGTGGGTCATACCGGAGCAGCCGATGGTTTCAACCAGCGCCTCTTCGATAATACCGTCTTTTACATTCAAGGTCAGTTTGCAGGCGCCCTGCTGGGGAGCGCACCAGCCGATACCGTGTGTAAAACCGGAGATATCCTTGATTTCTTTAGCCTGTACCCATTTGCCCTCTTCGGGAATGGGAGCGGGACCGTGATACGCGCCCTTCGCGACGGGACACATATCCATTACTTCTGCTGTGTAATTCATAAGCAATTCCTCCTTATATTAATAGTATTGCCGACAAATAATCTTGAAAATAACAAGAATTACTTGGTTAAATTATAGTAGAAAAGCGCTGATAAGTCAAGACGGTTTTGCATATTTTCAACAATAAAACAATGAAAGAAAGCGGTCAGGTTCACCCTGCAAGCATTTCTTCCAAGATCTGTGCCGCCTGACGGACAAGCTGAGGGCAGGGGCGCTTTTTGTAGTATTCCGACGTCCGCGCTTCGGGATCGCCGCCGGATGTCACGCTCACGCCCGCCAGCAGCTCGCGGCAGACGATCGATCCGTTCAGCTCTTTGAACCGCTGTGCGAAATCCTGTATCCGGCGATAATGCGCCTTCTTCGCCTCGGCGTCGGAAGGATCGGCGCACCCCTTGACCATACCCAGCACCATCGCCGTGCCGCTGACTGCGCCGCATACCTCGCGCATCCGCCCCAGTCCGCCGCCGAAGGACGAGCTGAGCATGGCGGCTGTCTCTCTGTCCAGTCCGGTCACGTCGGAAAACGCGATCAGCACCGCCTGCGCACAGTTATACCCCTCTCTGAATAATTCTTCCGCGATCCTGCCGTGATCATTCATATATGACGCCCCTTTCTAATGTATTCATCATACAACAATATTTCGGCATTGTCCAGTTAGGAATCGATCCAGCTGATTAAAATCGCCCAACAGCTTGCAACGCAAATTTAGCTCCGACAGGAATTTAGCGTGAC
>CACZAW010000159.1 GCA_902779225.1 uncultured Ruminococcus sp.
CCCCGGGCGCTTTTTGATATGATCCGCCTCACCGGTCAGCATAGACTCGTCGACGTCGACCTCTCCCGACAGCACGATCAGATCGGCTGTCGCCTGTTCGCCCGCAGAAAGCGCGACCACATCATCCAGAACGATCTGGGTCGCCTCAACGTCCGTCAGCTTGCCGTCACGGATGACGCGACTTTTGGTGCCGGTGACGATGCGGAGCTTTTTGATCACCTTTAAGCTCGCGATCTCCTGATAGGAGCCCATCGCCACATTCATCAGCGCCGGTATCAGAAAAACAAATTTTGAAAAACCGAAATACTGATCGACGATATCCGAGCGGCCGATCATGTTCAGATAGATCATCATCATGATGAAAACACCGGCGATAATCAACAGCACGGTATTAAAAAACGTGAACAAGTTACCGGCAATGATCTTTGCCGTACTCTTTTCGTTCGGATCGACAGTGATATTGACATAGCCGTTTTTGACGCGTTCTTCGACCTGCTGTGCCGTCAAACCGGTTTCGGCGGTTGACTGAACGCGTTCGATCGGCTGTCGTTGTATGATTCTTTTGCTCATTTCTCTACTCCCGATAATTGATATCGGGAACATTATAACATACTTTTGTCGATTAAACAATGATCGCGGAGAAACTCACACGAAAAAATAAGCTGCAAATTGTCGCAGGGATCCCGGTTTCTTCGTTGACTGCGGGAGTATTTGGTGATATAATACTAGGTGTCAAAGTAACGATCGTGAACCGTCGATCATTACCGAATTAACGGCAGGATACCCAATGAGGAAGCCTCCGCCGAGAAAGGTGCTGTGTAATTGCTATGATCATCAATGATTTAAAGGCCGATTTAAGCGAAGCCGCTCAGGCAAAGCTGAAAGAAACGATCGAAACCGCCGTTGAGAAAAAGCTCGAAAAAAAGATGAAAAAAGTCGTCGGAAAACTGACGAGAAGGTTCCTCATCACAGGGCTCGCCATGGCCGGCGCGTTATTGCTGGCGAACAACGCCGGCGCTATCGCTAAGGCGCTCGCAAAATCCAAGAAATGATAAGGGGACTGTCGCATTAAGAATAGCGATAGCCCTAATGAGTGTCATCCTGAGCAAAGCGAAGGATCTTAAAGTGCAATTCATCCAATTGTGTTACACCTATCATGTGTAATCTGCCGGAAAAGTCAGCACTTTCAGATTCTTCGGCGATGCCTCAGAATGACATTTTTATTTTGCGACGGCTACTTGTTTTAAATCTGTAAATCAAAACGCCTGCCCTGTACCGACGTACAAGGCAGGCGTTGATTTTTCATATAACGGGATAAAACGATCAGCCTTTGCGATAGCCGAAGCTTGTTTTTACCCAGACGTCAGCCGCAACCGGCTTATCAAAGCCCCAGTTCTCGTATACCCCGTGCGCGACTCGCTTAAAGCCCTGCTTTTTCAGCGCTTTGCCGGCAGACTTGTTCGCGGTCATCGTGCTTGCCGCGATCATCTTGATATCGGTTTCGGTCAGCAGATAGTCTTCTGCCATCTTAAGCGCCTCCGCCGCGACGCCCTGACCCCAATACTTCTTAATCAGGCGCACCCCGAAGCTCACCTTTTTGAGAACGGGACGATAGGCGTACACCTCAGCCAGACCGCAGAAATCGTCGCCGCAGAAAACGCCGAGGATCAACGATTCCTCAAGGCATTCGTCATACAGGCGCTCGATCACCAGCCCGACGTCGTCGTACTTCTTTTCAAACAAGAAGGTCGGCAAATAGCGATATACCTCTTCGCTTTGCGTCATCTCTCTCAGGGTGTCTGCGTCTGCCGACGTCAGCCCACGGAGCGTCAGTCTTTCTCCGCGCAATACGGGGATCTCAGGAAATAACTTTTTCATTCGCAAGCGGCCTCCCGCGTCTTTTCACCGTCCTCAGGTGATCGGGATACCAACCCGGCAACTCTCGCTCTGCAAGCCGACAAGATAACGCTGGATCTCGGTCGCGTCGAGGATCGTGACCGCGCCGACGCCGTCGCAGTCAGCCGCCTTCAACGCCTCCTCTGACAGCGCTTCCAGCGACGCCAGATGCCTCTGGATCGCGGTCGCGTCAAGGATCGTAACTGCTCCGTCGAGGTCGACGTCGCCGATCACCGACGCTTTATCATAGAATACCGCGATGCCCGTGCTGCCGATATGACCGGTGATCTTTGTTGAAGTGACCGTCCATGTCGAGCCTGAGATCTCGTCGGTATAGTCGCCCTCAGGCACCATGCCGTTGGTGTTGTTCACGGTAACGTCGATATCGGAGCCGTTCGGCGAAACGATCACCGCGCCGCCCTCACGCAGCACATAAGCGCATCCGCCGCCGGTGGCGTATTTCTCAGCCGCGCCGATCATCGCATTGTGGAAATGGTTGACTGCCGCGACCTCTCTGGAGGTAAAGTGAGTGCTGCCCTTGCGCGCGTAAGCGATGCTGGAGAATTCCTTTTCCGCAGGTCTAGAAAAATACAGGCTTTGCGCTCCGGCTCTTGACGCAACGAGCGCATAGGTTTTGTCGATCACATTCTGTGAAACATTCTTAGACCATGCCGTGGAACCGTTGTTGCTGTACGAATCGTGGCTCTCGCCCCAGTAAACGAGCTTTTCCTGCTCGATGCCGTTCTTTGTCCAGATGCCTTTGGTCTTGGGGACCGTTCCGCTGTTGATGCTTTTGGCAAGATTTGTACCGTACATATCGTCGGTCACGTTGATGTAGTCCGTATACTCCTTCATCAACGCCTTATTGATCGTTAGAGAGCTGCCGTTAGCGGGCGCTTCCAAAATCTCGCCGTACTGATACAGCCCCGACACGCTCGCCATCTTTGCCCAGAAGGTGCAGCCCTCGGACGGAAGCCCGATATGCTTTGCCGCATCCCAGCGGATACCGTCCACACCTGCGTCCTTGAGCGTTGTCAGCATGGCAAAGACGATATTCTGGAGAGCCTCATTCTCAGAGTTGAGGTCGGGCATACCGATATTCTTATGGGTGATTTCAAAGCGGTCGTTGGTTTCATCCGGCATCGCGCCCTGATTATGAAAATACTCCTGCTTTTTCAGAGAGGCGTCGATATTGCCCGACCAAGAACCGTTATTGCTGCCCGCCAGATGGTTGGCGACGACGTCCACGATGATCTTGATCCCGTATTTATCGGCTTCGCGGCACAGGGATTTCAGATCATCCAAGGATCCCAGCTCGTTGCCGACAGTAAAATTCGTCGGCTGATAGAGCCAATACCACTGATAATTGCCGTTGTGTCCCTGCAGCGGCGAGGTCTGTACCGAGGTAAAGCCCGCCTGAGCGATCTTCGGCAGTTCTTCCTTGATCTGGTTGAGCGTCCAGTTGAAGCAATGCAGGATGTTGCCGTCCTGACATTTTTCCGCCGGGCTGTAATCGGTGACGGCGCCGGTCTCAGCCGGCTCCGCTGTCTTTGCCGACGCCGCAATACCGCTGAACGTCATACATGAGATCGCGATGCACAGCGCAAGGATCATACATATCGCTTTTCTTTTCATCAAACTCACTCCCGATAGAATTTTATTCGAATAATGCATAGTCATATTATACATATTCTTGCGCCGGATGTAAAGAGAAAAAACCGTATGCAGTTATACGGCGTCTGAAATTTCCGCACTTTTCGTCAATATCCGACGGAAAGTATGTTTTTTCCGATTGACTTAGCGTCAGTAAAATGCTATGATAGGTGTGCATTCGACATAATACATTTTTTCTATAGGAGTGTGCTGTATGAAAGCAAGAATTTTAGCGCGCTGTATCGCAGCTCTGCTCGCCGCGATACTTATCGCAGGCGTATTCACCGCCTGCTCTGACAACAAAAAATCAGACGCATCGGGATCCGATAAATCCTCTGAAAAAGCGACTGAAGCTGTCACTGAAGCGCCCACCGAAGAACCGACCGAAGCGCCTCTCAACGGATTTGTTGAAGAAAGCGGCGTAAAATTCTACTATATCAACGGTGAAAAGCAAACCGAGACCGTTGTCGGCGACGATACCGAGGGGTATTTTTACGTCAGCAAAAACGGCGCGGTCGATCCCGGCTACTGCAACGGTATGACCATCGACGGCACCGACTGGATCATCATTAACGGCGAAGCGTATAAGGTCGAGACAGAATCCGACAAATGTCTGTTTGTTGCGGCTAAGGATATCGGAGCCTGCACCGACAGCACGATGTCGAAGGTTTCATCCGCGAAGGGCAGCGCGCCCACGTCGCCCTGCCGGAAACAGATGTTCCGAATGCCCAGGGTCTCCGCCCGCTGCTGCGCGGTCTTCATCATGTCCGGCGAGTAGTCCAGGCAGGTGATGTCCGCATCGGGCAGCAACAGCGGCGGACACGGTTGGTCAGAGATCGAAAACAAGGTCTATGATCCCGAATGGAGTATGCACAGCAACAATTATCCGTACTTTGCCATGGGCTACGACGACGAGTGCGACGTACCCTATAAGGATACCATCGAGGACGGCGCTGATTTCAAGCGTGTCAAGATCGAGATTCACGGAAAATATGCGCCCGGCGAAGTCGGCGGAGACGATAACGCAAACGCGGACGAGGGCAATAACGCTGACGCAGAAGCGGACAACAATGCTGACGCCGGCTATGAAGCCGACCCGGGCGAAGAAAACCTCTCGCAGCAATAAATCAATATCATCAAATCACGCCGAACCGTTCGTACAGCGGTTCGGCGTTTGCATTTTACCGTTCAAAAAACGCAGCTTACCGTTTTCGGTCTTCCATTTTATAATATTATATGTTAGACTGTAGCTAACACGGAGGTGGGGTAATGTTCAAAATCGTCATCGATCAGATCGGCCCGAACGAGGACGAGGAGATCGTCATCAAATGTCATGAGATGAACGACGAGATCCTCGCGCTGATCGCAAAGCTCAAAAAAAGCGATTCGGTACTGCTGGGCGTCAAGGAGGGGCAAACCTATCGGATCCCGCTCAAGGACGTCTACTATATCGAGTCGGTCGATAACAAAACCTTTATCTGCGCTCAGAAAAGCGTATTTGAGTCCAAGCAAAAGCTATATGAATTTGAGGAGCTGACAGTCGGCACCAAGCTGTTTCGCTGCTCCAAGTCGATGATATTGAACATCGGCAAGATCCGATCGGTCGCCGCATCGGTCAACGGCAGATTTGAGGCAAAGCTCATCAACGGCGAAACCGTCATCATTTCGCGGCAGTATGTGCCGGATTTGAAAAAAAGATTGGGAATGTGAGGTGTTGAATATGACAGAAACATTTAAAGACTCCGTAAAAATGGTGATCAGTCACTTTTTCATCATCACGGTCTGCGTCACGACAGTGATCGGGATCACCAATATGTTCTCGCCGGATTTTCAGGGCTACCCGAAGGAATTCCCGCTGCATATGCTGCTGGTCGGCGCGACCTCTGCCCTCCCCTCCTTCCTCTTCTACTTCAAAAAGGAACCGACCCGCAAACAGTTTATCCTCCGGATCGTCCTGCATTTCTGCTGTATCGAGGCAGTGGTGCTGGGCGAGGGATGGCTGCTGAACTGGTATGACACCCCTGCGGATATGGCGATCGTAGCCGGATGCGTCGTTCTGGTCTATCTCGCGGTATGGTTCATCACCGCCCGCTCGAACAACAAGGTCGAGCATGGGATCAACGAGGCGCTGAAAAACATCAATCAGGATGAAGAATGATGCTGTCGAAGGATCGACGATCATTTCGATACGCGCTATATGTGTCCCGCAGCTGTATTTCACCCGTCAAAATCGGCATCTTGCAGAGCGAAAACGACCGCTCGCGCAGGATGCCTTTACTTTGCCTCCTTTTTGATGCTATGATACAGTCACGGAAAACAAAGCAACAATGCCCAAAGGAGAATACAATCATGAGCATTATCGAAGTCAACAACTTAGTAAAGAACTATAAGGACGTTGAGGCGGTCAAGGGGATCAGCTTCTCGGTCGAAGAGGGCGCGTTCTTCGCCTTCTTAGGCGTCAACGGCGCGGGCAAATCCACCACCATCAACATCCTCTGCACCGTCATCGAAAAAACCGCAGGCTCCGTCAGGATCGGCGGCTATGATCTTGATAAAGACAGAACAAAGATCAAAGAGCTGATCGGTATCGTTTTTCAGAATTCGGTACTTGACAAACAGCTCACCGTCAAAGAAAACCTATGCTCCCGCGCAGCGTACTACGGGCTGAGCGGCAAGCAGATCAAGGATCGCATCGGCGAGCTGTCAAAGGTGTTCCAACTCGACGAGATCATGAATCGCCGCTACGGTCAGCTCAGCGGAGGTCAGCGCAGACGCGTCGATATCGCCCGCGCACTGATCAACCGCCCGAAGATCCTCTTTCTTGACGAGCCGACCACGGGACTTGACCCGATGACGCGCGTCACGGTATGGGAGATCATCCATCAGCTGCAAAAGGAGACCGGTCTGACCGTCTTTCTGACGACCCACTACATGGAAGAGACCGTCGATTGC
>CACZAW010000160.1 GCA_902779225.1 uncultured Ruminococcus sp.
CTGCTCGAGACCATCCAGGGCGAGGGCGGCGTCAACGCCATGTCCGAGGACTTTTTGAAAGCGGTCGAGCAGCTCTGCCGCAAGCACGATATCGTCTTTATGATCGACGAGGTGCAGACCGGCAACGGCCGCACAGGCGCGTTGTATTCCTATCAGCTCTACGATCTGCATCCCGATGTGGTCACCACCGCAAAGGGGATCGCGGGCGGCTTGCCGATGGGCGCGTGCCTGATGAGCGAGAGGGTCGCGGACGTTTTGTCCTACGGCGACCACGGCTCGACCTACGGCGGCAACCCCGTCTGCGCGGCAGCTGCGATCTCCGTGCTCAGCCGCATGGACGACGCATTTTTAGCCGAAGTGCAAAAGAAGGGCGATTATATCCGTTCCCGCCTGAGGGACGCAGGCTATGCGGTCAGCGGACGCGGACTGATGATCGGCGTCACGACCGAAAAACCCGTCGGCGAGGTGCTCGCCGAATGTATCGAAAACGGCGTTCTCTGCCTTTCTGCAAAAGAGAAGCTGCGCCTGTTACCGCCTCTCAACATCGAATGGGAACAGCTCGGGAAAGCGATCGACGTTATCATAGAAGCATTGAAAAATCATGCATGACATAGAACGAGGTGAACGACAGGCATGAAAAACAGATCATTTTTAAAGCTATTGGACTTAACGAGCGAAGAGATCTCGAACCTGATCGATCTCGCTGCAAAGCTGAAGTCGATGAAGCGCGACGGTATTGCGCACCGCCTGTGCGACGGCAAAAAGATCGCGCTGATTTTTGAAAAAACCTCTACCCGTACCCGCTGCGCTTTTGAGGTAGCGGCAAACGATCTCGGAATGTTCTCCACCTATCTCGATCCGTCCAGCTCCCAGATAGGGAAGAAGGAGAGCATCGCCGATACCGCCCGCGTTCTGGGCAGGATGTACGATGCGATCGAGTACCGCGGCTACGGTCAGGAGATCGTAGAGGAGCTGGCAAAGTACGCCGGCGTCCCGGTCTACAACGGTCTGACCAATGAGTTCCATCCCACCCAGATCCTTGCGGATTTTCTGACTATCCGCGAGCATTTCGGAAAGCTGGAGGGCAAAAAGCTGGTCTATATGGGCGACGCGCGCTATAATATGGGCAACTCGCTGATGGTCGGCGCGGCTAAGATGGGAATGCATTTTGTCGCCTGTGCGCCGAAAAAGTACTTCCCCAACCCCGAGCTGGTCACCCAATGTCTGTCTATCGCATCCGAGACCGGCGCGGTGATCGAGCTGACAGAGGATCCGATCGAGGCGACCAAGAACGCCCATGTCATCTACACCGACGTATGGGTCTCGATGGGCGAGCCCGACGAGGTCTGGCAGGAGCGTATCGCCGACCTGACCCCGTATCGCGTCACCAAAAAGCTGATGTACAACGCCGGAGGACAGTGCCGCTTTATGCATTGTCTGCCCGCGTTCCACGATCTCAATACCACGATCGGCAAGCAGATCCACGACAAGTTCGGTATCGACTGCATGGAGGTCACTAACGAGGTATTCGAGAGCGATCGTTCCATCGTCTTTGATGAGGCCGAGAACCGTATGCATACCATCAAGGCGGTCATCGCCGCCACCCTCGCCTGATACACAGAATCAAATGATAAAGCGACGCAGTTGTTATGCTGCGTCGCTTTTTTATGCTTTTCTTTTCAGCGTTTTCAGATACGCCTTGTGTTCATCGCTCACGCGATAGGATTCTATCGCCTTTTGGATCGCCTTATTATGCGTCCATCTGTCAAGCCGGTTTTGTTCTATGTACGGTATCGCCGCGTCGTACTGCTTCGCCAGCGCAGTCGCAAAATACCACGCGATCATCATGTTGACGTAGTATTCTTCGCTTCTGACGGCGGCGACCTTTTCCGGATACGCCGGATCGAACCGCTGATCCAAAAAAAGGTTCATCAGGTTGAGGATACCGCAGCGGATCGTGTAGGTGTGATCGCTGCAAAGCCACTTGTCGATATACGGCAGGAGTCGTTCGGGATCCTTGTTGAACGCTTTGAGCCGTATCGAGTCGCACACCGCCCAGTTGTCCACATAGGGTAGAAAGCGTTCGATCGCTTCGATCGCCGTATCAAAGTCCTTGATATCGCAGAGCATAAAGCTGTGCAGGTGGTTTTCCTCCAGATACCGATGCGGCAGGGCGTTCAGGAATTCCTCCGCCTCCTGCGAGCCCCTCAGTGCCTTTGCGAGCTTCCGCAGCTCCGGCAGCCGAACGCCGATGATCGTCCCGGGATCGACGGCGGGATTGAGCTTGGCGGTAAAGTCGCGGTATTCCTTATCCTGCAGGGCAAACAGCCTTTTCTGTATGGCAGTCATCGCGATAAATACTCCTGAGCCGCAGTCGCCGCGATCGCGCCGTCCGCACAGGCGGTGACGATCTGTCTGAGGTGCTTTTGTCTGGTGTCGCCCGCAGCGAAAAGCCCCTCGGTCTTGGTGCGCATCTCATCATCCGCGACGATATAGCCGTTTTGATCCAGCTCAACGACGTTAGCGAAGACGTCGTTGTCGGGGATCAGCCCGATCGCCTCAAAAATGCCATTGACCTCCAGCTCGGATTCCTCGTCGGTGTCGAGGTTTTTGATCTTCAGCGCGCTCACCCTGTTTTCTCCCATGATCTCCAGCGGGATATGCCGCGGCATGAGATGTACGTTTTCAAGCCCCTCAAGCGCATCCATATAGCTTTTCGTCGCCGTGGGATAGGGGCGGCGATAGATCAGATAGACCTCTTCGCAGAGGTTGGAGAGATAGATCGCGTCGCCCAGCGCCGAATTGCCCGCTCCGATGACCGCGACCTTCTTTTTGCGGAAGAAGCCGCCGTCGCACACCGCACACCAGCTGATGCCGCGTCCGCGCAGACGCTCCTCGCCCTCGATGCCCAGCTCTCTGCGCCTTACGCCGTTTGCGATGATCGCGGCTTTTGCTTCGATATCGCCGTCGGTCGTCGCGATATGAAAGACGCCGTCTGCTTTTTCAACGCCGGTGACGTCCGCGCTGCGGCTTTCCACACCCAGCGCATCCACCTGCATCTTCATATTCGCCGCCAGCTCAAAGCCCTCGATCTCCTTGATCGACGGATAGTTTTCGATCTTCGCCGTCAGCGCCGCCTGTCCGCCGAAGCCGGCTTTCTCGATGATCACGGTGTTGATCCCCGCTCTCGCGGCATAGATCGCCGCCGTCATCCCGGCGACCCCGCCGCCGATAATTGCTAAATCATGCATCATCCTAAGCACCTCTTTCAAAAAACGAGATTTTTAATAGTTTATCTATGGATTTTTGCGCATTGATGTGTTACACTAAAGAAAAAATAAACAACGGAGGTAAAAACAATGGCAGCTGAACATTTAAATGACAATAACTTTAAAGAAGCGATCGCATCCGGCGTCACGCTGGTCGACTTTTTCGCGACATGGTGCGGCCCGTGCAAAATGCTCTCCCCGACGATCGAGGCGATCGTCGATGAGTGTGACGGATCCTTTTCCGTCTATAAGGTCGATATCGACGAGGCGGGCGACGTCGCGATGGATTACGGCATCATGAGCGTTCCGACGCTGATCGTATTCAAAAACGGCGCCGAGGCAGCCCGCATGATCGGCGTTCAGCCGAAGGCGGCGATCCTGGATACCATCCAAAAGCTCGTCGGCTGAGGATCCAAACCGGTCGAGTATAAGCAAGAAACACCCACTGCGGTTATTATTTCCGTAGTGGGTGCATTTATTATTCGTAATGAAAATGCGCTTTGATCGCACCAAAGGATTTGTCGGAGATCACATGCTCCATACGGCAGGCGTCCTCCGCCGCGACCTCGGGATCGACGCCGATATCGCTCAAAAAGCGCGTCAATACCTGGTGCCGCTCATAGATCTTCTCGGCGACCTCTTTACCGGTTTCGGTCAGGCTGACGCCGCCGCCGTCGCCGACGGTGACAAAGCCGCCGCTTTTCAAGAGACCGAGCGCTCTGCTGACAGACGGTTTTGAAAAGCCCATATATTCGCCGATATCGATCGCGCGTACAAAGCTCTTTTCCTGCGTCAGGATCAGGATCGTTTCCAAATACATTTCGCCGGATTCCTGCAAGTTCATCTGTTATCCTCCCATTTACTCAAGGCTCCCTTTGGGAAAGGGAGCTGTCACCGCAGGTGACTGAGGAATTGTATTGTTGTTTGAGCGCAGCGAGTATCCTTATCTCAGTTCGGATTCTCCTCGTCGGTGTTATCGTCGATGATATCCGCGATGATCTCGCGCTCA
>CACZAW010000161.1 GCA_902779225.1 uncultured Ruminococcus sp.
TGGAAAAGCTGTTCGGCAGAGAGGTCAAGGGCTTCGCCGTGCCGTTCGATTATTACAGCGAGCGGATCGAAAACTGCGTCAGGCAGTGCGGATTCTCCTATGCGCGCATCTCGCAAGAGAGCCGCTCCTTTGCGCCGCAAACGGATTATTTCAACTGGAAAGCCACCGTGTTCCATACAAACCCGGAGCTTGAACAGCTCTCACGGCAGTTTATCGAGTGCGACGAGGAGTTAGCGATCTTTCAGATCGTCGGTCACTCCTACGACCTCGATGTGGAGAATATGTGGGACAGGATCGAGAACGTCTTTTGCATGATCGCCGCGCATGACGACATCCTTCCAATGACCACGATCGAGATCGTGGAGCTTTTACAGCGCCGGGATCGATAAAGATCGCGGATGATCTACCAAAAACAAAGGATGATAACGATATGAAATACGACTTTACAACGATGCCGGATCGTACCGGCAGGGACGCGCTGGCGGTCGACGCGATCGGCGCGAATGTGGATTGGGCGGTCGCGCCGACGGCTCCCAAGGCGGGCTTCTCCAAGCTCCCGATGTGGGTGGCTGACATGAACTTCGCCACCGTGCCGACCATCCCGGAGGCGATCATCAAACGCGCGGAGCATCCGCTCTACGGCTACTATATCCCGACCGACGAATACTACAGCTCCATCATCCGCTGGCATGAAAAGCGCAACGGCGTGACGGGGCTTTCCAAAAAGCATATCGGCTATGAGAACGGCGTGCTCGGATGCGTCAGCACGGCGATACAGGCGTTCACCGCGCCGGGTGAAAAAGTCCTGCTCCACAGCCCGACCTACATCGGTTTCACCCATGTTTTGGAGGATACCGGCAGGGTCGCCGAGTTGAGCCCTCTCAAAAAGGACGCAGACGGCATATGGCGCATGGACTATGAGGATATGGATCGGCGACTGCGGAAGAACCATATCCACATCGCCATCCTTTGCAGCCCGCACAATCCCTGCGGCCGCGTCTGGACGCGTGAGGAACTCGAACAGGCGATGGAGGTCTATCGCAGGAACGACTGCATCGTGATCTCGGACGAGATCTGGTCGGACATCCTCTTGAACGGTCACAAACACATCCCGACACAGAGTGTCAGCGCGGACGCGAAGAAGCGCACGATCGCCGTCTATGCGCCGAGCAAGACGTTCAACCTCGCGGGGCTGATCGGCAGCTACCACATCATTTATGACAGCTATCTGCGTGACAGAGTGCGCCGCCGGTCGGCGATGAGCCATTACAACGCGATGAACGTGCTGTCCATGCACGCCCTCATCGGCGCGTATCGGCCCGAGGGGCATGAGTGGGTGGACGAGCTGAATCAGGTGCTATCACAGAACGTCAATTACGCTGTCGATACAATACAACAAAACTTCGACGGAATCGAGGTCAGCAAGCCCGAGGGGACGTATATGCTGTTCCTGCATTGTGAGGCGTATTGCAAGCGCAACAGTCTGACGATCGACGAGCTGATCCGCAAAGGTTGGGACGTCGGCGTCGCGTGGCAGCAGGGGGCGCCCTTCCATGATCCGTGTGGCATCCGCATAAACCTCGCCCTGCCGTATGCGCAGGTCGTCGAAGCCTTTGACAGACTGAAACAGTATGTGTTCATAGATAAAACGAGGTAAACCGTACCGGATAAACGGAATAACGGGATTCAAAAATATGGGGAGATCACTATGGTAGAAGTAAAAATATATGTAGGTCTGAACGATTCCAAAACCTGCCGGCAGATGTTTGACACCGAAAAATATATCAGGGTTTTGAAAATCGTCTGCGAAAATTACGGCGTACCCTTCTCTTTTGTGGTGCAGGAGGGCGGATACCTGCACGAGGACGGTGAATATACACAGGAAAAATCCATCGTCATTTCACTGATCGACGTCAAAAAGGATCTGATCAATGATATCGCCAAGGAGCTTTGCATCCTTTTTCATCAGGAGTCCGTTTTGATCACAGAGGATCACGTCCGATCCTACTATGTCAGCGAAAAACTGTAAACAGGGCGTCGGCGCGCGTGGCAGCAGGGCGCGCCCTTCCACGATCAGTGGGGCATCCGCATGAACCTTGCCCTGCCGTATGCGCAGGTCGTCGAAGCCTTCGACAGACTGAAAAAATATGTATTCTAAATAAGTTGGGAACTGTTTATGATCAAAGAATTGGTACACGACCCATTGTTTTTGGGGATAAAATCAAAGCCCGCCGCAAAGGAAGATATCCTCGTCGGGCGGGATCTGTTGGACACGCTGAGGGCGCACAGTCAGACCTGTGTCGGCATGGCTGCCAACATGATAGGAATAACCAAAAGAATCATCGCCATTAACGACAACGGCAAATACACCGTGATGTATAACCCGGAGATCGTCAGCAAGTCCGGCGCATATCAGACAGAAGAAGGCTGCCTCTCGCTCTTGGGAGGCCCCCGACCCTGCACCAGATATAAGACGATCCGCGTGAAGTATCAGGATGAGCGCTTCACATGGCGAACGACGAGCTATACAGGCTTCACCGCGCAGATCATTCAGCACGAGATCGACCACTGCAACGGCATTTTGATTTGACACAGAGGAGGACAAAACAATGCTGGAAATACTGAAAAACAGGTTTAACGAAAATATGGATCGCCACCCGGATCTCGAATGGGAGGTTGTTGAAAGCCGACTGAAAGATAATACTGCCGCGTTAAAGGCTTTGCGGTATATGGAAGAAAGCGGCGGCGAGCCCGATACGATCGGCTTTGATGAAGCCGGAGATAGGCTCATCTTCTGCGACTGTTCCAAAGAATCTCCCGCCGCCCGCAGAAGCCTGTGCTATGATGATGAGGCTTTGCAAAAGCGAAAGAAGAATCCGCCGACAGGCAGCGCGGAACAGCTGGCGAAGGAAATGGGTATTGAGCTTCTTACAGAAGAGCTCTACTACAGATTGCAGCAGATCGGAGAATTTGACTTAAAGACCTCGAGCTGGATCCACGCGCCTGAGTCGATCAGGAAGAAAGGCGGAGCCCTCTTCTGTGAGCGCCGGTACGGCAGGGTGTTCACCTTTCACAACGGAGCGGATTCCTATTATTCATCCCGCGGTTTCAGAGGATATATTTGCGTGTAATCCCGCTGAGAACAAGAGGCAGATCCATAGAACTATTATCACACAAAATAGCTTAAAACCCAAAACTTTGATTGATATAAGAGAAAAACGGAGGGCAACTATGAGCAAAAAGATTATCGCGGTCAACGCAGGTCCGAGAAAGGGCTTTAATACCGATACACTGATCAATGAAGCGATCAAAGGCGTTCTTGCAGAATGAAATAAGCCCAAACAAGTTAAGGAATCACTATAATCCGAGCAAGAGAAAAGGATCTGTTTTTGTAATGAAAACAGGTCTTTTTTGTTACCCGAAGCAGCGCTTTCGCGCCACAGTCATTCCATGCCAAGCTATTTATCCAAATGAAGTAAAAAAGTTCAAAGCAAGGTCCCCGATGCCGCTGCCAGAGATGCGGATACACGCTGGTTCTTCATGAACGACGGCACCGGCAAGATTACGGTTTCCGCTATCGACAAGAACGGTATCGTATATTCTGCTGTTGCAGGAACCCAGCAAAGAGATCTTGTTGAATTCAATAAGATATTCGGCTGCTATAATATGGCAACAAGTAACGACCGCCGTACATACGCAGGCACTATGCGTTATCTCAAGATCTATCACAGCTTCAACAATGATGCTCTTCCTGTAGCGGAAATGAACGGCGTGAAGTATCTCTATCTGAACGACGCGGTCGATGCTGCAGCAAAGAACGATTACAATGACGGCGCGCCTGCAGAGGCGTCTGTCATCAACCTTCTCAGAGATACCGACGGCGGCTTTGACGTCGGTGTAGAGACCAACGGCCTTGACACCTTCAAGACTCAGAACATCGTTCTTGACCTCAACAACTATACTTTGGAGCTCGGTTATCCTCCCGTAGGTTCCTCCGGTTCCGTGACCAAGGGCATCAGAGTTCTCGCGAACAGCAAGCTGGTCGTTAACAACGGTACTCTTGACGTTGCATCCGGCGAGCTGTCCAAGGGCATGAATATCTACGGTGAATGCGAGCTTAACAGCGTCAACTTTATCGTACCCGACAGCGGTCTGGAGTATACCGTCCGTACCCGCGGCGATCTGACGCTGAGCGGAACAA
>CACZAW010000162.1 GCA_902779225.1 uncultured Ruminococcus sp.
TTGGCTTTATTATGCGGAAATCGGCGTGTTCTTATCAATCTCTGCTTTTGTGGTATCAGTTTTCGGGAGTCCTTCACCGGTCAGAATTTGCCACTGTTCGCCTGTTGTCATCTGATATTTGTAATAGATCATGACGGGATTTCCCTCTGTTCGTGAGTATTTGGTCGGTTTCTCATACACGTCTACTCGTTGAATGAAGGTGTGAAGCAACTCTGCTGTCAGCTTTGGCATTTCAACATACTCCTTGGCTTTTTCGATGAAATCCCTGATAGCCTGTTCCTGCTTGGAGTATTGTAAGATATCCTGAACGAGTTCTGCCTGCTTCTGCTTAAGGTCAGCAAGTTCCTTCTCGTAACCCGCTGCCATTTCGTCATATCGTTCGGGAGAGATTCTTCCGACTACACGATCCTCATATAGACAGTGGATGATGCTGTCTATTTTTTGTATACGTGCCTCTGCTGTTGCTCTTTCCTTCTCTGCGTTCTTCTCGATCTTTGAAGCCTCTACTCTACCTCTCTTGGTCGCTAACTCATAGAATTTCTCAGGCTCTGATCTGGCAAATGATGTGACCTTTCTCAGGTTTTCAAGAACGATCTGATCATCTGTACCCGAGGGCGCACGCGTCAGCGTCAAGAGTCAAGAACTTTTGTATAATTACGACGCAAGCCGACCGATCGAGCGCAAAGAGATAGAACCGGATGAATCGTGGTTTTATAATATTTGATACTGATTACGGAAAAAACAATTGATAACAGAAAACGTCCGATGCGGTCGCAGGTACTGCATCGGACGTTTTTTCTTTTGACAAACCATCGATTGATCAGAGTTACTTAGGTTTTTGACAGCTTTTTCCTCATATCTCTGAGATTTCCCGAGGTGAAACCCATCGGGCAGATGGTACACCACTGGCGCGGCGTGAACAGGACGCCGTTGAGGATAGCGAGTACAGTCGCAACCTCCATAAAGATCAATACCGCGCGCCCTAACGCAAATGCACCCTGCGGAATCACCAAAATCAGCATGACGGCAAATCCGCCCATCATCCCCGACCACAGCAACGGACGAAACCAGGGCTTCTCATACAGCTTCGGACGCGGCAAGCCAAGGTTGACGACGCTTCCGATCTTTCCGATCAGCGAACCGCGCGGACAGATGCGGGCGCAGTGCATTTTTCCTCTGCCGGACAGCGCAATAAGCACCGGAGAGAACATACAAACAAAACCGAACAGCCCAAACGGAGAATAAAAATTAGCTGCCGTCATCCATACGATCGTGATGATCCATGACCAATCCTGTATCGTCGGTATCCACCTTTTACCGTCTACGGTAATTCCCTTATGTTTTTTCATATATGATCTCCTTATTGTAGTTATCTGTTTTCCCTGTCAAAGCTGCACAGATCCTTGATGACCTCGCCGGCGATGATCAGCCCGACCACAGACGGTACAAAGGCGACCGAGCCGGGAATATCTCTGCGCTGGGTACACTTTCTGGCGGTGCCGGGCGGACAGATACAGTGGAGTCTGCAGCTGATGGACATATCCTCCAGCGGTCGGATCGGCTTTTCTTTGGAATAGACCACCTTCAGCCTCTTGATCCCGCGTCGGCGGCATTCGTACCGCATGACTCTCGCCAGCGGACATACCGAAGTATCGAACAAGTCCGCGACCTCAAACAGAGTAGGCTCTACCTTGTTGCCGGCTCCCATCGAGCTGATGATCGGCGTTCCCGCCTCCTGTGCGTTCTGTACCAGCTCGAGCTTACCCTTGACGGTGTCGATCGCGTCAACGATATAGTCGTACTGCGTAAAGTCAAATTCATCCTTTGTGTCCGGCATATAGAAGGTTTTATAAATGCGCACCTGACAGTCGGGGTTAACATCGAGAATCCGTGCCCTGGCAACGTCGACCTTATACTGTCCGACGGTACTTCGGGTCGCGAATATCTGGCGGTTGATATTCGTCAGGCAGATTCTGTCATCATCGATCAGATCGAGTGCACCGATACCTGAACGTACGAGCGCTTCTGCAGTGTATCCTCCGACTCCGCCGACGCCAAAGATGGCTACACGGGATGACGAGAGCTTTTTCATTGCTTCTTCTCCGAAAACGAGTTGGATTCTTGAAAACTGATTCAACATAACGATACCTGTTACAAAAATGTTTTTTGGATTCTGCCCACAGCGTCTTTCAACACGCTGTGCGGACACGCAAAGTTGAGGCGCATATAGCCGCTGCCTGCTTTACCGAAGGTCACTCCCTTATGCAGACGAACGCCTGCATCCAGCAGAAAACGATTATACAGCATGTTGTCTGATAATCCGAGTCCTCGACAATCGAGCCACGCGAGATAGGTACCCTCCGGCTTCAATACACTGATCGGGCTGTCCTGAGGAAACGCCTCGGCTAGTATCGTACGGCTTTCATCAAGATAACAGAGCAACTCGTCAAGCCACGCTTCACCTTCAGTATATACCGCTTTTGTTGCCGCAATACCAAATGCGTTGACTCCATACTGACAGTTTGCGAGCATTTCTCTTTGCACCGATTTACGAATATGCTCATTCGGGATAATCATGTTGGAAACCTGAACAGACGCAAGATTAAAGGTTTTTGTCGGCGCTGAGCAGGTCACGGTGACGGCAGCGGCTTCATCCGATAAGGAAGCGATCGGAACATGCCGACAAGGTCGACAAACCAGATCAGCGTGTATCTCGTCCGATATGATATACACATGATGGCGCAGACAGATTTCACAGAGGTGTTTCAGTTCCTTTTTCGTCCACACTCTTCCGACGGGATTGTGCGGGGAGCAGAACAATATAGCCTTGACATTGTTTTCCTTTATTTTGCTCTCAAAATCTTCATAGTCGATTTCATAGTATCCTTCTGTTTGTTTCAATTCAGAGATAATCAATCGACGACGGTTATTCTTTATGACCTTAGCAAAAGGATAGTAGACCGGCTCAAAAATCAGTACGGAATCACCCTCTTTTGTCAGCGCCCTGATAGAACAGGCTGCCGAGTACATCACCGCCGGAGAGGGCAATATCCACTCGTTCTGTATCTCACAGGAAAAGCGCCGGCTGTACCATGTGCGCACCGATTCGATATATTCATCATCCACATTCTGATAGCCGTAGATGCCGTGTCTCGCGACCTGATTGAACGCGTTTTCAACACACGGAGCGGTCTTAAAATCCATATCCGCCACCCACATCGGAATAAAGTCGCTCAGCCCGTTGATTGACTGATACTTTACATCGCCGGGGATACGGCGGTCATTTAGGATATCAAAATCATATTTCGGCATGATCGTCCTCCCTTTTGTTTTGCGTGACTATAGTTGAGCAGAATTCTTCGATCCACGGTCTGGCACTGCGGACTTTTTGAACCCCTCTCAAATCTACATCTAAAGTAATAAGCTGTTCTTTGTAATCAGCCATAAACACTTTCTCTCCGTCGGGAGACGCAAGTATAGATCGCCCGCAAAAAATCAGATCGTCTTCTTTTCCGACACGGTTGCACATAGCGATATAGACCAGATTCTGGTATGCCTGTACTCTTACTTCCCATTCAAATAGTTCTTGATTTTCCGTTGTCAGATTCGCCGTTGGGATAATGATTAACTGAGCTCCCTGAGCGGCGCACATCCTGACACTCTCGGGAATATGCCGATCAAAACAGATGACAATACCGATTTTTCCAAAGGGTGTGTCATATACCTTGAAGCCATCGTCGGAAGGCATGTAATAATCTTTTTCATAGAAGTGCTCCGCCTGATAGATATGTACCATCTTGGAAATTCCTACGATCTCTCCCTTGTCGTTTATCATCAGCGATACATCATATTTCTTTGAGTCGAGGGATAAATAGACATTCGGCGATGCCCACAACCGAAGTTCCTTACATGCTTGCCGAAGTTTGTTGATTTCCTCGGATTGCAAAGTCAGAAGGTATTCGTCAGCGTTGCCGTTCCGATATTTCGGAAAGAAGGGTGAAAGCTGCAATTCGGGAAAGATGATCATATCTGCTCCGCTTTTTGCAGCCATCCTCATATCATCAACAGATTTTTCCAGATTCTCAGACAGCGAACGGCTCATGCTGCCTTGTGCCATTGCAAGTCTCATAATCATAATCCTGTCGGCAGGATCAACACGCCGGTCCTGTCGTTGGAGATCGTTGCGCTGAGTTTTTTGCGTGCAGTGATCGTGCAGATGCAGCGTCACACCGAAGTGCTCCCGGCTTTCATCCCTCAGATCAATGTATTCTTGTATCGACAGTGCTTTCATAACCTCATCTCTTTTCCACCTCGGCGATGACCTCAATCTCCGCGAGCGCGCCCTTTGGCAGGTTCGATACCTCTACACAACTGCGTGAGGGTTTTGAGGTGAAATGCTTGCCGTAGACCTCGTTGAATACGCCGAAGTCCCTGATATCCTTCAAATAGCAGGTCGTTTTGATCACGCTGTCAAGGCTGCTGCCCACCTCAGTTAATATCGCCGACAGATTCTTGATGATTTGCTCGGTCTGACCTTTTATCGTATCGGTTTCTATCCTGCCTGTTGCAGGATCAATGGGAATTTGACCGGAGGTGTAGATCAGACCGCCGAAAACAACAGCCTGAGAGTAAGGACCGATTGCAGCAGGAGCGTTTTTTGTTTCGATTATTTTCATTTCAAATTCCTTTCATTTTTTCTTTAATCGTTTATCCGAGACTACCGACAGCTTTGTACCGATCGACTGGAACAGCTGTACGAGCAGGATCAGCAGGATAACGGTAATGATCATCACGAGGTATTTGTAACGGTAGTAGCCGTAGTTGATGGCAAGCTTGCCCAGACCTCCGCCGCCGATCGCGCCGCTCATAGCGGTATAGCCGAGGATGGTTGTCAGGGCGATGGTGATGTTCGAAATCAGGCTCGGGACGCTCTCGGGGATTAGCACTTTGGTGATGATCTGGAAGGGCGACGCGCCGGTGCTCTGCGCCATCTCGATGATATTCGGGTTGACCTCGCGGACAGAACTCTCGACCAGACGCGCGATAAACGGAAACGCCGCGATAACCAACGGTACGATGGACGCAGCCGTACCAAACGCCTTGCCGATAATCAGCCTTGTTAACGGCGCGACTACGACGATCAGGATCAGAAACGGTACCGAACGGAGCAGGTTGATCAGGATATTCAGAAAATGCCTGAGCGGCGCGGGCAAGGGAATGATACCGTCCTTGTCGCCGACTGCAAGCAGTACGCCCAACGGCAGACCGATCATGAGCGCAATCAGGGTGGATATCAGCGTGACATACAAGGTTTCCCATATGGCGAGCGGCACCTCGGTCTTGACGATATCGACCGCTTCCAGCCAGTCTTTGGATGCAAAAAATTCAGCCATACTCACACCTCCTCTACCGAGATATCTTCGATACTTTTCAAAAATGCAATCGCCAGATCCTTGCTGTTTTCATCCGCAAAAGACAGCAGCATATTGCCGTATGCCTTGTCGCCGACAGCTTTTGTCGACGCGCCGAGGATATTCGCCTCGATACCTTTTTCCTTAGCGAGCCGGGCAATAAGGGGGGTGCCTGCCGCCTTCGCACCGCCGAAGATCACGCGCAGACGGTAGGCGGAGTTCTCGACAAGGATCTCTTGCTCACCCTCGGGGAAGACGAGCCGCTTTGCCGCCTGACTCTTAGGGTGGGTAAAAATATCGACAACACGTCCCTGTTCGGCTACCTCACCGTGGTCGAGAATCGCGACATTATTGCAGACCTCCTCGATAACGCTCATCTGGTGGGTGATGATGATGACGGTGATGCCGAGCTTTTCATTGATCTCACGAATCAGGCTGAGGATAGCGTGTGAGGTCTTTGGGTCAAGCGCAGAGGTCGCTTCATCACACAGCAGTACCTTCGGGTCGGTGGCAAGTGCTCTCGCGATCGCGATGCGCTGCTGCTGACCGCCCGAGAGCTGTGCGGGATAGGCGTTCGCCTTATCGGGCAGACCGACGGTCTCCAGCAGTTCCAATGCGCGCTTTTTAGCATCCGCCTTTTTCACACCTGCCAGTTCCAGCGGGAACATAACGTTATTCAGACAGCTTCTCTGCATCAGCAAATTGAAGCCCTGAAAGATCATCGTTACCTCGCGGCGGGTATTGCGCAGGTCTTTGCTTTTCAGACTGCCTACGTCCACACCGTCGATCAGCACCGCGCCTTCGTCGGGGCGTTCGAGCATATTGATACATCGCACAAGGGTCGATTTTCCCGCGCCGGACATACCGATGATGCCGAAGATATCGCCGTCGTTTACAGTGATACTGACGTTTTTCAGCGCTTCGACGGTGCTGTCAGACGTCCGAAAGGTCTTGGATATATTTTTCAGTTCTATCATAGGATCATTCCTTTAAACAGACAGTATGCACCGAGCACAGGCTCGGTGCATATGCGTATCAAAATTATTTCAGGGCGTCAAGGCTGCTCTGATTGCCGCCGTAAAGACCGATCGGCTCAACATGGATGCCCGCAACGGATACCAGAGATGTACCGTTCTCGGCGTTGAAGTCGTCCAGATACGGAACGTGCTGGAAGTAGTTCGCGTCAAGTTCGCCGTTATCGACGACGAGGTTGGGCTGTACATAGTCGGTGAACTCGGTGATCTTAAGGGTGATATCCTTCTCGGCGAGGATACGACCGGTACAACTGCGCCGTCGTAGTTCTCGTTGATATAATCGACGACCTTCTTGGACTCAGTTGCGGCGACCAGCGCCTTGATCTTAGGCTCGTTCTCGTTGCCTGCCTTGACAGCGATGATGTTGACGTAAGCAGACGCGGAGCCTTCGATACCCAGCGAATCCTTGACGGGATTCAGTCCTGCGTCGATCGCGTAGTTGGAGTTGATGACGGCATAGTCATAGTCCTTCAGAGCGGACGGCAGCTGAGCCGCCTC
>CACZAW010000163.1 GCA_902779225.1 uncultured Ruminococcus sp.
CCGCTCATCCGCGGATTACCGGTGTTGAAGCCCATCTTATCAGCGGTTTCCTTCATCTTTTCGGGGCCGATCTCAAGCGCCAGCTGCGCGAATACGACGTTGCAGGAGTAGGCGAACGCCTCTTCAAAGCTGATCTTGCCATACTGAGAATGCGCGTCGGTACAGTTGATGGGATTGCCGCCGATCTCGATCGAGCCCTCACAGTCGAACTTGCGCTCATAGATATCGGGAATATTCTCGATCGCAGCGGCAGCGGTGACGATCTTGAAGGTCGAGCCGGGGGTATAGGTGGACGAGATCACGTTGTCCAGATACACGCCGTCATACCATTCTTCGCTGTTGATGGTTTCGGCGTCGGGGGGATTCTCGGGATCATAGGTCGGGGTGCTGGTTGATACCAGAACCTCGCCGGTCTTATAGTTATAGACGACGCACGCGCCCTTGCGGTCGCCGATCGCCTCATACGCCGCCTTGCACGCGTCAGCGTCGACAGTCAGCTTGACGTCACGGCTGGATTTCAGCGACTTCGGCAGACCCATGCCCAAAACAAAGTTGTAGCCGGTCAGATCCGCGCGGAACATACTCTGGATCGAGGTGGAAATGCTCATGGACTTGTCGCCCACCACATGGAGCAGCGCCTCACGGGTCGCCTGATCATCGTTATAATGACGTTTGTCATCCGCGTTATAGGCGAGCTTGTTGCCGTTGCGGTCGGAGATCTCGCCCGCGTTGGCAAGGCCTGCGCTGGCGGAGGCGTGACCGTTATACGAGTGCTGCACCCACTTGGTGCTCTGGGTCACGACCCGGAACGCGAGAAAACAAATGCCGACAAAGAATGCCAGCGCAACAAACAGCACCAGATAGGATCGCTGCATGATTCGTTTCATAAGCGCTCACCCCGCTTTCTGAACAAGGTTTTCCGCGGTTCCTCGGGCTCAGGCTCAGGCTCACGCTCAGGTGCGGGAAGGAACTCTTCCTCCTCTTCGGGCTCATCCTGCGCGACGATACGCCGTTTCGCGGCATAGGTACGCTCGTCGGCAGCCTTGATAAACGCCATCAAGCCCCAGCAAGCGATCATGGACGAGCCGCCCGCCGAGATAAACGGCAGGGTGACGCCCGTCAGCGGCAGGATATCCATCGCACCCAATATGTTCAATGCCGCCTGCACCACGAACATACCCGCGGCGCAGTTGGCGGTGATGGAATAGAAGGTAGAGCGCGAACGCGTTGTGATCGCACGCGCATAGAACGCCAGCGCAACGATCGCCGCCGCGATGGTAAAGCCCACGATCAGTCCCATTTCCTCACACACCATACCGAATACCAGGTCGGATTCGGAGGCGCTGATATATTTGAGATAGCCGTTGCCCAGTCCGACGCCGATCAGACCGCCCGAGGCGGTATAGATCATGGTGTTGACCTGCTGATAGCCGTGGTTGTCATAGTCCTCCCACGCGTGGCCCCAGTAGGCAAAGCGGTCGGCAACGTAAGGCTTCATCTTCAGGACGAGGATCACGGCGAGAGCCGCCGCCACCACCGCGAGGATGATGGTCTTGAAGTCGCCCGAACGCATGAACGCGATCAAAAGGAAGGTCAGGAAGAAGATCAGCGCGGTACCGAAGTCGCCCATGAAAGCGAGCGCTCCGACGCATATCGCGGAAAAGACGATAAACTCAATAAAGTTGCGCTTCGTCTGCAAATGATCCAGCGCGGATGCGCCGACAAAGATGAACGCGACCTTGACGAACTCGGACGGCTGGATGGTGATCGGGCCTAAGCGGATCCAGTTAGCCGCGCCGTTGGTGACGGTGCCGAATACGATATTGATACCCAGCAGAATGACCGCCGCGATCATGATGACCATTCTCAGCGAGTCGACCCTGTCGGGCTTTTCGATAAACTTGACAAGGAACGCGAACAGGATGATGCCGATCGTCATCGAGATCAGCTGCACCAGCGCGATACGGAAGCCCGCATCGGGCGCACTGGTCGTATTCTGCCGCACGCCGATCATCACGCCGATTCCCGATAAGAACAGCGCGAGCGCTTCCATCTCAAAGTTGACACGGTTGAACGCATAGGACGAGATGCAGAAGAACGCCCATTCCACGACCGCCAGACCGCCGAAGAACGCCAGCGGCAAAAAGTCCTGTCTGTCGTTGGAAAAGCACGCCTCGACCGCCATAAACAGCTGAAAAAAGGTGATCAGCAGCATGAGCTTATACGGCTGCAGGCTACCCTTGTCGGACGCCTTAGAGAAGAACCACGAGGGGCGCAGCTTGCGCTGATACTCATCGCCGCGTTTGAGGACAAAGGTGGTGTTTCCGACGGTGATCTCATCGTCGATGTTCACCTTGGTTCTGCCCTTAGCCGGCTCGCCGTTGACGAGGGTGCCGAACTTGGAGCCGATATCGGATACGAACCAGCCCTCCTGCCGCCGGAGCAGCACGCAGTGATCGCGCGAGACCGCCATATCTGCAACGCAGATATCCGAACCCTTGCTTCTGCCGATACTGTTCTCCCAGAACAGCACGGGGATCTTCTGCCCCGTCGCCGGGATCTCCAATGTGACGAGAGGCTTTTCGGGACGCCTGTGACGGCGTGCCGACGCAAAGCACTGATAGACGATGATCACCGCGTAGATCGGCAGGATGCACCGCAGCGCGACGATACCGACGTCTAAAAATACCTGAAAGCTGATACGCCTCACCTCCTGTAAAAAACTGTATAGCTATACATTATGATTTTACATTATACACCGCCAAAAGTCAAATAGTGTAGCGAAACTGTAAATTTTGATCGGCGCGAATCTTCACACAAAATTCACACAGCAATCACGCTTTCCTCATATTGACAGGGTATGATAAAGCCGTAATCAAGAAAGACTTCACCGCAGCGCCCTTAAAAAGGGAGCGAAGAAAGGAGCTGATCCCTATGACACGAACAGCCTATCAAACCCAAAAGATCTTTTTCGCCTTCGACGTCGTCTGCACCCTGACGGTATTCGGCGGCAATCACCTCAACGCGCTGGAGAGCGCCAAAGCACGCATCATTGAGATCCACGAGAAAGCCGGCGCAGCATTCACCGCACCGGCGATCGGCTACGCCGCTCAGGAAGCCCGCCGGATCCTCCTGCAGGAGGGCGTCGCGCAGGCGGTCATACAGCTGGGCGATACCGTCGTCAATATCGGCAGCTCCCGCCGTATCGGTATTCAGCATCCTTTCCGAAACAGTGAAGAGAATTTCGCTTATGTTGAGCTGGGAGAAAAAGCAATGTTCACCCTGCGCACAAATCGCAGCGCCAACGATCCGCGAAAGATCGCGAGCGTCACCCTGATCGGCAGCAACGCCTTGCAGCTGGGCGCCTTATGCGCAAAGGTCGCAGCCATGACGATCGATAATGCGGTCGCACTGCTCAACAACAGTGAGATCGAAGCGATCATCGTCACCGCCACACAGCGCGTCGTCACGACCCGGGGACTGCATGAACAGGGCAGCAAAGCCGCAAAAGCAGCATAAATATAAAAACAAAAAAAGGAGCGGGAGACCGCTCTTTTTTTATCAACCATTATCCGTTATCCATTATCCGTTATCCATTATCCACTCTCTGATCCTGCCGTACTGGATCTCGTCCACGGTGACCTCGATCTCGAGCCCCTCGGCGGTATATTCCTCATGGTGCAGGATCGCCGTTTCTCTGAGCCTTGCAGCGACGCCGACCTTATCGAACGGCAGCAGCAGCTTTACCCTTTTCAGCTTCTTCGGCAGGTTATCCTCGATCGCTTTGAGCAAATCGTCGATCCCCTGTCCGTATTTTGCGCTGATGCGCACCGCGCCGGAGATCCCGCTCATATTGTCTGCGATCAGGTCGCACTTGTTCAGCACGGGGATGATCGGCTTATCGAGGCTGGACAGCGAAGCGAGCAGCTCTCGCGTCACATCCAGATGCAGACGGCTTTCCTCCGAGCTGGCGTCACATACGTTAAGGATGATATCCGCCTGCGCGGCTTCCTCCAAGGTCGACTTGAACGCGTCCACCAGATGGTGGGGCAGCCTTCTGACCAGCCCGACGGTATCGATCAGCATCACGCTCACGCCGTTTGGCAGCTTTAAGGCGCGGGAGGTCGGGTCGAGGGTCGCGAAGAGCTTGTCCTCGCTGAGCACGCCCGCGTCGGTCAGGGTATTCATCA
>CACZAW010000164.1 GCA_902779225.1 uncultured Ruminococcus sp.
CATTCTTGCGCTTGTTAAAGCTGTTCTGCGTTTTCTTGGACAGTCTGACGGCAAGGAGCGATACGGGGAGTACCCACACCGAAGCAAGCGCCATCCTCCAATCAAACGCGAACAGAGAGATCGCTATGATGATCGTCGAGATGATCGAGCCGTAATACTGCGCCGCCTGATGGGAGAAGGTATGCTCGATGACGGTACAGTCGTTCAATATGGTTGTCGTGAGGTCGCTCAGATCTTTCTTTCCGAAAAACGACAAGGGCAGCTTTCTCAGCGTTTCGGCGAGGGCGATACGGCGCACGCCGCTCTCCTTGTAGGTGGAGAAGAAGGTCGCGTTATACTGCCAGAACTGCGTGATGTAAATCAGCAGAAGCGACAATATGATCCCGATGATATAAAAGAGTATCCTGCCGCTGTTAACGCCGTTATTCAGCATATCTTCGGTCAGAGTATAGAGCAATCCCACCGGGAGCATCAGCACCAAGTCGGATACCGTACAGGCGCAGACAGCATTGATAAAACCCTTGGCGCCTTCGCGCGACATCGCGTATTTACGCATGATTCTTTCAAGCATAATTCTCACCCACCTTCCACGAAACAGAGGATTGATAATCCTTCCACATTTTTGTATATATACCGTTTTTCTTTAACAGCTCGTCATGGACGCCCTGCTCCGCTATTCTGCCGTTTTCCAGTACGATGATATTGTCGCAGTTCTGAATGGTCGAGAGTCTGTGGGCGATCATAATCACGGTTTTATTCTTTGAAAGCTCCTTAAAGGATCGCTGCACAAGGTATTCGTTTTCTGGATCGGCAAAGGCTGTCGCCTCATCGAGCACAACGATCGGCGCGTCCTTCAAGATCGCGCGCGCGATAGCAATCCGCTGCTGCTCGCCGCCCGACAGATACACGCCCTTTGCTCCAAGAACGGTATGGATGCCGTCGGGAAGTTTTTCGATAATATCCGTACACTGCGCTTTTTCAAGCGCGAGCATAACCTCTTGCTCTGTGGCGTCGGGGCGCGACAGCCTGACGTTTTCGAGAATAGAACGCTTTAAGAGCCTGCTGTCCTGAAACACGTAGGATACGGTATTCATCAGCACTTCCTTGGGAATGTCTTTCACATTAACGCCGCCGATCTTTACCGCGCCTTCGTTCACATCCCAGAAGCGTGCGATAAGCCCGGCAGCAGTGGTCTTGCCGCCGCCCGACGGTCCGACAAGAGCAAGCGAAGCACCGCTTTTCACCTCAAACGAAACATCATCCAAGGCGAGGTTCTCGCCGTCATAGGAAAAGCTCACGTTTTCAAACGCAACGGAATGATTATCGGGTGTTTCACTTTTTCCGCTGTTTTCAAAGGGCTTCCGATTGAGCACGGAATCGATCCTGTCCATCGCGTCCGCGACCGTCATACTGCCCTCGCTCATAAACATAACCTTTTGCATGGTAGTCGCGATCACAGGTGTGATGATCACATAGAAAAGGAAGTTGAGAAGAATTCCGCTTGTCACATTCGCGCCGCCGTCTGAAAGTATCAGCGCAAGCGCGATCAAAAAGGCGAACGCACTGTTGATGAAGACTAAAAAGAACAGCATAGGCTGACGGCAGCGCTTTGTATAGGCGATACAGAATTTATAGTAGTTTTGAATGGACGCCTTAAAGCGTGAGAACGAATGTATTGTCTGTCCGAAGGTCTTGACAACAGGGATGCCGCGCACATATTCGACAGCCTCGTTGTTCATATCCTCAAGCGCGTTGTTATACAAGCGCATATCCTCCTTCATCGCAGGACCCAGCATCTTGCCCATACATAAAAAAGCGAGGATAACGGGCAGGATCGAAACCAGTCCGAACCGCCAGTCAACAACAAACATCATCACGACCATTCCGAGCGGGGTCGCGATCGCGCCCGCCATATCGGGCAGATTGTGTGCGAGGTAGGTTTCCGCCGCGTTTGATGAATCGTTGATGATCTTGCGGAGCTTACCGCTGCCCATCTCATCCGAAAAGCCGAGCGGCAGCTTTGCAATATGACAGAGTAATCTGCGCTTGATATTACTGCCGATTCTGAAAGCACTGACGTGAGAGCACATCAATGAGCCAAAATAAATCACGAGCGCTATTGCTGAGAACACAACTGCCATGACGCCGTTGTGCACGATCGAATTCGCTTTTGAAAAATCAGGCGCGACTTCAAGCACTTCTCTGATGATAAAGAAGATATACACAAGCGGCAAAAGCGCCGTTAACGCGCTGAGAAAAGACAGTATCCAAGAGAGATATGTCAGTATTTTATAGCCACCGGCATATTCCATCAGCCGCGAAAATGGTGATGGTTGTTTTTGTTGTTTCATAGACTTTCCTTTCTATTCTGCGCCTTTCAACGCTTCTACCATATCTATTTTTTTATTCTTCCTTGCCACCATCAAGCCGACCAAAAGCGACACGCCGAAGGTCAGCAGGATAGAAACGCTGTAGGTCAGCGCGCCTAACATCAGCTTCATCTCGTATTCTCCGGCAAGGGCGGTGAGCAGCCATTGCAATACGCCGACGCCCGCAGGCAAACCGATGATCACACCGATGACGGTCAGCCAGATATTCTGCGAAATCAAGAGCTTTCCGATGGTTCGGTTTCTGAACCCGAGCACCTTTAAGGTCGCAAGCTCGCGCGAACGCTCCACATAGCTCATAATGCCAAGGTTATACAGCACTACCACGCCGAGGATCACAGCGGCAACGACAAGGATGATCACCATACTGTCCATTATCTGCACAAAGCTGTTGAAGGTCTCCATCAACTGCGCCTTGTCCTGCTTGCCGGCAATCAAATCATTACTTTTGATATCATCTGTTTTCCTGTCCGTGTAAATCGAGGAAATGCTGTAATCAAGCCCTAACTTGTCAGCGAGCGCGTCTGTCATTGTAACGCTTTCGGTCATCACCGAACGGTTGTAGCCGACGACCTTAACTGTGTAGGTTCCCTTAGAGCCGTAGGGTGAAAACTCTATCTCGTCGCCGATATTCGCCTTGTCCTTTAATCTGAGGCAGAGATACACACCATCGTCGCTCAGCTCGAGCCTGTTGTTGTCCTCGTTAATGACGTTGAGCAGCTTGCCCGGATTGTGCACGATATCGAGCGAAACGGTGTCGCCGTCCAGGCTGATGCCGCTTAGGCTCTCCCAGTCGCCGTCAAGCTCCTCGCAAAGCGCCTTTGATTCTTTTAAATCGGCGTCGTCAACCAAATTTACCTTAGTGGTATAGTTGGAAATATCCTTGTCAAGCAGATCCAAAAAGCCGGACATCGTATCTCTCATACCCAAACCGCCGACCATCAGCACCATACAGCCGACGATACCGAACAAGGTCATCATAGAACGGCTCTTGTGGCGGCTGAGGTCGCGGATATTCCACTTTGTTCCAAAGTGCAGCTTATCCCAAAAGCGGAAACGCTCAAAGAGTATTTTTCGCATCTTTTTCGGTGAGTATGGGCGCAGCGCATCGGCGGCAGTGCCTTTTAGCTGCTGTCTGACAGAAATAAAACTGATCAGGGTAAGCAGTAAAACGGTACCAATCAGAACCGGATAACAGAACGCCGGTATCGCCGTACTCCAGTCGGGCATATCAAAGTAGGTGCCCATCATACCGTTCTCACTCATAATAAGCTTGCAGACGAAGTAGCCGAGCGCCACACCGAACAGTGTTCCGACAATTCCGATAAACAAGCCGTATGAGGTGTAATGGCGGAGGATGCGGCGGTTCTTGAAGCCGAGCGCTTTTAGTGTTCCTATCTGTGTTTTCTCCTTGGTGGCAATGCGGTGCATTGTCGTCACCATCGTGAGAATGGCGATCAAGAGGAACAGCACGGGCAGCACCGATCCCATTGTCTTGCCTTCCTCAGCCTCGCCCTGCGATTCCTTATAGACAATGTGATCGTCCTTCGGCGTTACCATGATCGTTTTGCCGAGCGCGTCCTTTACCCTATCCTCTAATTTTTCCTTCGATAAATCCGAGAGCAGATTCACCTGCGCAAACACCTTGTCGGACGCTTCATCAAGCATTTTATCTGTGACAACAAGCTTTGTCAGGCTGTCGTCAATGAATTCTTCGGGAACGTTTGACTTTTTTAATTCTTCGGCAAAATCGCTTTTTATCTTATCCTCTAAAACCGAACGCAGCTTTTTGGG
>CACZAW010000165.1 GCA_902779225.1 uncultured Ruminococcus sp.
GGTAACAGGCTCCCGTGATGACGAACAAAAAGCCGACGATGATCTGAAAGATCCTGAAGCCTTTTCGGCTCTCGCAGAGAAAGGCATAGTACAGCAGCGCAAATCCGCTCGCGCACATATACACCGCCGTATGCGTCCACTGGACGTTGATGATGCCGGTGTACAGAAAGAGCGCATCAAAGACAAACGCGATCCCCAATCCGAGCTTCGTGCGGAACTTCGCCATGAAAACATAATTGAAGATCAAAAACGCCAGCAGACAATTGATGATCTGCATCAGGAAGAACATATTGACGCCGGTGAACAGCTTTTGCAGCATCACATCGACCGACACCAAAAAGTAATTCATAAAGATCAGGTGCGTGTCGCCGTTCTGTACCAGTATCGACATGATATAATCGTCGTTGGTTCCGAAAAATGGAGTGTAGATACAAAACAGCACAAAGCTCACAAAGGCGGTCAGGATCGCCGCCATCGCGATTTTACAGCGGAATAGTTTTTTCAACAAGTTAACCATGTGTTTTACCCTGTTCCTTCATCTCAGCGGACAGCTCATACTGTCCGCCTTCTGATAAATCACCCTTGAAGTTTACGTCGCTACGAGGTCAGCTTTTTTACCAGCTTGTCATAGCGGATCCATTTTTTGAGGTACTGAATCCCCACCGCCAACAGATAACAGACGACTGTCAGGACGAGGAAGATCGGTATCGCGTATTTGAACCAGTAGATCATATCCTTGCAGTAGCGGTTAAAGATAAACGTATGGAACATAAAGATCGCGCCGCTCTGGATACCGAGATGCTCCAGCGCCGTCGATAAGATCGGGATCCTCGATAACACAAGAAACGCAAACAGGATGACTGCGACCGCAAACACGCCGTCAAAATACAGCTTGTGATGCAGATACAGCCGGATCGCGATACACGCCGCCAGCGATACACAGCACATGACGACCGCCTTGACCGCAGAGCCGTAATGCGTCCCCAGTCTGTCAAACAACAGATACCGCGCAAGGTACATCCCCATCGTAAAGGGGATCAGCCATACATAATACCGGCTGAAAAACGGCGTTTTCGGTAAGAATTTGAACACCTGTGAAAAGGTGATGAACACCGCCAGCGCCACCAGCGTTTCGGGCGAACGCTTCATAATAAACATCATCAGCGGGAACAGCAGATAGAGCAGGATGATCACGCTCATAAACCACCATGTCCCATTCATGGAGGGGGTTTTGAAAAGATTCGCCAAGCCCAAAAAATCGATCAGCCCGTACCAGAAGTTCCCTTTATAAAACTCCCAGAACGGCGTGCCGATCAAAGCGCTCCACGGCACAAAGAGGATGTAGACAAACCAATAGCCGAACATCAGCTTTAATAGATGATTCTTGACAAACAGAACCTGATGCCACACGGTGAATTTGCCGTTTTTCTGCACCATTTTTTTCTGCCAGCTCTGCCAGCTCATATACAGCCCGTAGCCGCTGAGCAGCAGGAACACCGATACGCAGACCTTACAGTAATCCGAGATCGTGCTCTCGATCGGGATCCCCTTGTAAAGGCGCATCGTCGTGAATCGCTGATAGTACGCCGCGCTGTTGTAAAACAGGTGATGCCATAACAGCATCAACAGCGCAACGCCCTTTGCGATATTGGTCTGACGGATATCAAATTGAAAGCTTTGTCGTGAATTAAGAGTGCGCGCCTCTTTTGCCACTTGCCATCATCCTTATCGGTCGTTATTGATAGAATCGACAGATCCTGTCGACGACGATGTCGATATCGCTGTCGGTCAAGCCGTAATACATCGGCAGTCTGAGCAGTCTGTCGCTTTCGGCGGTCGTATATTTGTCCTCGCCGTGGAAGCGGCCGAACTTCTGACCGGCGGGAGAAGAATGCAGCGGGATATAGTGGAACACCGCGCTGATCCCGTCCTCCTTCAAGAACTTGGTCAAAGCCGTTCTTTCCGCGAGATCCTTGGTCTTGATATAAAACATATGCGCGTTATGCGTACATTCCGCGGGGATATACGGCAGCTCGATCACGCCCTTCTCTTGTAAAGGCGACAGCGCCTCACAGTAGCGGTTCCAGCTTCTCAGGCGGTCGTTGTTGATGATGCTCGCATCCTCGATCTGACCGTACAGATACGCGCAGTTGAGTTCGCTTTGCAGATAAGACGAGCCGACATCCACCCATGTGTATTTATCCACCTGACCGCGGAAAAACCGCGAGCGGTTGGTGCCCTTCTCACGCACGATCTCCGCGCGCTCGACGTCGTCCTCATGATTGATCAGAACAGCGCCGCCCTCGCCCATGCTGTAGTTTTTGGTTTCATGAAAGCTGAAGCAGCCGAAGTCGCCGATCGAGCCGAGCGCCCTGCCCTTATAGAACGCCATCACGCCCTGCGCGGCATCCTCAACGACCGCCAGACCGTGTCTTTTTGCGATATCGCAGATGGTATCCATCTCACAGCCGACGCCCGCATAATGAACGGGTACGATCGCCTTTGTTTTATCGGTGATCGCATCCTCGATCAGCTTCTCATCGATATTCATCGTGTCGGGTCTGACGTCGACAAATACGATGGTCGCGCCCCTGAGCACAAAGGCGTTCGCCGTGGACACAAAGGTATACGACGGCATGATCACCTCGTCGCCGGGTTGGATATCACAGAGGATCGCCGTCATCTCCAGCGCAGAGGTGCCGGAGGTCGTCATCAAAACCTTTTTCGAGCCGGTGATCTCCTCCAGCTTTTCGTTACATTTTTTGGTAAAGGCTCCGTCGCCGCAGATCTTGCGGCTCTCGATCGCCTGACGGATATACTTGTCTTCTGTTCCCAGATACGGAGGAACGTTAAAAGGGATATGATTCATAATACACCAAACCTGTTAAAAATCTCCGCCCGACAGGCAAAAAAGCCGGTCGGTTCGGGCTGAATTATCAGAATAATGCATAGTTCTCCATTATCCTACTTTATCTTTTAAAGATTACCACAAAAACGCCGTAATGTCAATCGTTTCAACCCTCTCCTTCATTGCTGAAAGAGCCTGATTTTCAACTCGGATTCAGCTCAAAGAACGGGCGGAATCGGCGCATACCGAAGGGACGATTGCCGCTATTATTCTTGCCGCGAAATATAATGCGTGATTAACATAAATATTACATTTTTATATTGACTTTTTACCCTATATAAATGGTATAGTAATAGCAAATCATTGCAGATATCCCAATAGTGGTTTTCGGCAAATGTCCTTGAACTTAAACTAAGATTCATCGGACATTTGCCGTTTTTTTATTCTCAGTCAACAAAACAAAGGAGATGTTTCAATGAAGAACAAACGATTCAAAAGCGCATTATCGCTTTTGCTGGTGCTCTTGCTGTGCTTTTCCGTGATGGCTCCGTCGTTTGCTGCGCAGACTGTCGATCTTGCTGCGACAGGCGCGGACAAAACGATGGAAAAACACGCAAACAGCGCGACCATATCCAGAGCAGAGATCATTGGTCTGTTCGGCGAGAGCACATGGCTTAACACCGCTTTTTACGGTTTTGCTCCGCTGCCCGATCCCGGTACTGAGCTTGATACATCGACGATTACGTATGTATCAGATACATCCGCGATTGCGGCAGGCGAGTATCTGGCGCTGAAAACCACAGCAAATGGCGGTAGCACTTTTAACCGCCGCCCCAACTGGAATGACCTTTCAAAGAGAACTCAGCTTACTTTAACATTTAAGACATACTACACTGCAAGTTTCACTGTTACCGGCAGCGGCGACGGCGCGCTGTACCTGAACGGATCCTCTGTCAACGGCAGCGTCAACCTGTACACCAACGAGAACTATACCGTTACGGCGGCTGACGTCGAGGGTTTCACCCGCGAAGTGACCGGCGTTACTCTCGGCGTAGCGTTCAAGCCCACATCCGATATGACGATCACTGCCGCATATACCAAAAATAAATTCGCGACCTTCACCCTGACATTCGGCGAGGGCGGTACCGCACAGGTGCTGGTCAACGGCGAGGAGGCGACCAACCGTATCTCCGAAGGCTACAGCTTCACCGTCAAAGCGACCCCGGATATTCTTCATGAGCCGGATGCAACAATCACCGTTACCAAGGGCAACGAAACGGTCACCCCGGACGACAACGGTGAATACGGTCCTGCAG
>CACZAW010000166.1 GCA_902779225.1 uncultured Ruminococcus sp.
CCGGGATATGAGCACCATCGAGGAACCGCCGGAGGAGCGGTATCCGGTGCAGACCTATGTGCTGGAGCACGACCCCGCCGTCATCCACGAGGCGATCCGCCGCGAGCTGCGGCGAGGCGGTCAGGTATTCTATCTGTACAACAACGTCGAGGGCATTACCGCCAAGGCGATCCGTATCTCAGAAGCGATCCCCGAGGCACAGGTCGGCGTGGGTCACGGCAAAATGAGTGAGCAGGAGCTGTCCGACGTCTGGCGCAGGATGCTCAATCAGGAGATCAACGTCCTCGTCTGCACGACGATCATCGAAACCGGCGTCGATCTGCCGAATGCCAACACCCTTATTATTGAAAATGCCGACCGCTTCGGGCTCAGTCAGCTGCACCAGATCCGCGGCAGAGTGGGCCGATCCTCCCGCCGCGCTTACGCCTACTTTACCTACAACGGCGCAAAGGTGCTGTCGGATATCTCTCAAAAGCGGCTAACCGCGATCCGCGAATTCACCGAGTTCGGATCAGGCTTCAAGATCGCCATGCGCGACCTTGAACTGCGCGGTGCGGGCAATATCCTCGGCGCGGAACAGCACGGACATCTTGAGGACGTCGGCTACGATATGTATCTCAAGCTGCTGGGCGACGCGGTACGCGAAGAAAAAGGCGAAAAAACCGTCGACGTTGAAGAGCATGACTGCCTTGTCGACGTAGCCGTTCAGGCGCATATCCCGGAGGAATACATCGAAAGCCTGTCAAACCGTCTCGACGCCTATCGCCGTATCGCGGATATCCGCACCGAAGAGGACGCGCGCGACGTCATCGACGAGTTCCTCGACCGCTACGGCGACGTTCCCGACGCCGTGACGGGGCTGATCGACATCGCCCTCATCCGCAACAAGGCGGCAGCGCTCGGAATCTATGAGATCCGCCAGAACGACAGCTCTATCCTCCTGTATCTGACGGACGTCCGCCGTGAAGAGGTCGCCGGGATCGTCGGGAAAATGAAAGGAAAGGCGCTCCTTTCCGCCGGCGCAAGGCCCTATATCGCCGTCAGAACGACAAAGGGTGCAAAACCACTTAATTCTTTAAAAGAAATATTTGCATAAAAATCGCAGGAAGCGTCCTTTTCTTCCTGCGGTTTTTTAATTCTGATTTAGAATTAAAAGCAAACAAATTGTGAATTTCTTGAATTTTTTACACAACATATAGACAAAAACCGATTTTTGGTGTATATTATATGAGTTAAATAATACTATATTGAGGAAGTGTGGGCGCACCGCCCGACCGACTCGATACAGCAAACAAAGGACGGTAATCAAAATGAGAAATTTTAAGAAACTCCTCTGCGTGGTTCTGGTGCTCATCGTAGCCCTCTCCGCTGCATCCTGCTCCGTTACTAAGCAGTATGCTCACAAGTCGGCAAACGTCGAGCTCCCCATCGGCGTATACATCTCCAATTTGCAGAAGGCGTATAACGAAGCCCAGTCGCTTGCACAGCAGTCTGACAAATACGACAGCGCTACCGGCAAATATGACGGAAAGTCTTCGTTCCTGAAGCTGGAGATCACCGACAGCGACGGCAACACCGCTGTAGCAGAGGAATGGATCATCAACAAAGCCAAGGAATACACCCAGCAGGATATCGCGATCGCTTATGAATTCAACAAGCTCAAAGCGACCTTTGACGAGCTGGGCCCCGACGATATGATCTCCTCCATCAGCCCCTATGCGATCTATAACCAGCAGACAGGTCAGCTCGACGAATCGCTCGACAGACCGCTGTCCGAGGTCGCCAAGGACTCCGAGAAGTACGGCATCGGCTTTGATTCCTGGATCTTCTGCAACTATTCCGTTGACAAGATGAAGGAAGCTGCCTTTGAGGCGGAATATGCCGAGGACGGCCCCATGCCGGTCAAGAAGGATGAGATCACCAAGTATTTCACCGATAACTATTACAACTATACCACCCTCTCCGCTCAGCTTTACTCCTCTCAGGCTAAAAAGGACGCTGACGGCAACGACACCGAAGAGACCGAAAACAAGGCGCTGAGCAAGAAAGAGATCAAGAAGTACGAAGACGCCTTCAAGAAATATGCGCAGGAGCTCAAAGACGGCAAGTCCATGGATGACGTCGTCAAAGAGTACAACAAGGAATTCAAGGCGGAAGCCACTGCATCCCCCAGCGTCACTAAGATCGAAAAGGACACCACGGATGAGCTGAACAAGGTGGTCATCGCCCTTAAGGACAAGGACGCGACCTCCAAGGTGATCGGCGATGACGAGAACACCCGTGTGATCTATCTGATCTACAAAGAACCGATCAAGGACAAGGTCAAAGAGTATATCGACGACGAGGCTAAGCGCAGCAGCCTTCTCCATGAGATGCAGGACGACACATTTGACGAGTTGCTTGACGTCATCGTTGAAGGCGGCAACGCCGAATTGACCTCCGACTGCAACAGCTATAAGCCTTCTATGTTCGAAGAAAAGAAGAAGAAATAATCTCATAACGGAGTTGATTTCATGAAAAAATCCTTACGATATATCACGCTGATACTGGCGGCGATCTTTCTGATTGCGGGTACCGTGATCGTAGCCTCTGCCGATGCAGGTACGGGCGCCGACGGTGGCGCCGGTGCAGGTGCGGGCGCCGGTGCAGGCGGCGGCGACGGGGGCGCAGGCGGCGACGCAGGCTCAGGCGCGGGATCCGGCGGCGGATCGGACGACGGCGGCGAGGCAGTTACTCCCGACGGCGGCGATATCGTCGATCCGGGCGTTGACCCCGGCGTCGACCCGGGCGTAGATCCGGGCGTTGATCCCGGTTCGGGCAGCGGCGGCGGCAACGCCGGAGATAACAGCGGCAACCAGGGCGGCAGCGCCGACAGCGGTAATCAGGGCGGCAACGACTCGGGTAATGTCGACTCGGGCAGCAATGATTCCGGTAATTATGACAGCGGCAACGACTCGGGCAACGATTCCGGTTATGTTGACAACGGCTATGACAGCGGCAACAGCTCCGATAACGAATCGAACGAATCCGGTCAGACTTATATCGACGACTCGCCGATGTTTTACGGCGACGCCGGTAACTATGACTATAACTCCTCCTCCGATAACGACCGCGACGCCGGCAAGATCGAGGCTGAGCAGTATCCCGTCAAGGTAGACAACTCGATCAAGCCGCAGAAATGGGAGAATCTGGAGGTTCCCGGCAGCAGCAAGGACGTTAAGCTCAATTCCGGCAACGCCGACGGCGACGTCAGCTTTAAGTCGATGAAAGCCAACACCGGCAAGACAAACGATATGGTCTGGCTGCCTTACCTCGGCTACGCGCTGGTCGCGCTCTCGGTGATCGGTATCCTGTACTTCATCATCGCGACCGTCAGCCAAAAGAAGAAAAAGGCTCAGGCTTATGCAGGCGGCTACTCCGATGTTTCTGCTGCTTCAGCCGATAACGCAAAGCAAAGCGGCAAAAAATCCAAGAGCAAGGGACGCTACGCCGACGGCTATGACGACGGCTACTCTGCGACCCGCAAGGGCTCAAAAGCGGATACCGGAGAGATCAATCTCCCCCGCAGATTCAAATAAGTCATAAACTCCTCCCGAGTCCGCTCAGGAGGAGTTTGTATTATAAAAAACGATTGAGAGGAAACTACTATGATCATTGTCAACACCCCCACCATCGAAGGCAGAGTGCTCGATACCCTCGGAATGGTATCCGGCAACACCGTGCAATCCAAAAACGCATTCAAAGACATCGGCGCGGGCTTCCGCAGTTTGGTCGGCGGCGAAGTCGGATCCTATACGAAGATGCTGGCTGAGTCGCGTGATATCGCGATCGGCAAGATGGTCGAGCAGGCGCAGAAAATGGGCGCAGACGCGATCGTCAACGTCAGATTCTCCAGCGCTTCTATCATGGACGGCGCGGCGGAGATCCTCGTATGGGGAACCGCCGTCAAGCTCAGATGATCCGGCGCGAATATACTTGAATGATCCGAAACAAAGCAAGGGGCTATCGCATAGAAAATAGCGATAGCCCCTAACTTGTGTCATCCTGAGCAAAGCGAAGGATCTTATACTAATCCTTAATAAAAACCTTTATCATCTATTGGGCTAAATTCCGCATAGCTTTGTTGGGCTCCTTGACAGGCGCCAGCCTGCCTGCGTCGCC
>CACZAW010000167.1 GCA_902779225.1 uncultured Ruminococcus sp.
CTTCAGACGCGGGAACATCAGCTCAAACGTCAAGTCCTCTTCTTCCTCGTTATCGGGATCAGGCTCGGGCAGGATCAGCTCTAAGCCGGCGACGTCGAATAAAAGCTCGCCGTCGAGAGAACAGAGCTTTTCGCCGGTGCTGAAATAATAGACATACTCGAAGATCTCTCCCTGACGCACCTTATAGGGGACGCCGTCCGCAACGACAAACAGACCGTCGGCGGGAGTTGCGCCTTGTGTCGCAGGAGAGGTCGCAGGAGAGGTCGCAGGAGAGGTCGCAGGAGAGGTCGCGGGATCGGTCGGCGCAGAAGTCGGCGCCGCGGTTGCAGGAACGGTCGGGGGATTTGTCGCGTCGGGGTTATCGGGATCGTAAGGCGCCAAAGCGGGAACGCCGCCCTCACTGCGCTTAAGAGGATCTTTTACTACCCCGTTATCGATATATTTATGCTCATCGGCTCCCGCGAGGAAGTTAAGGGTATTTTTGATCTCAAGGGTACCCGAGGAAGCGGTGACTCTGAATTTAGCTCGAATCAGCTCGGCAGTATCGGTATTAAAATTCTTGCCGGTGGAATTGGAATAATTGTACTTGATGAAACCGCTTGACGCGTTGGTGACGATCGCGGTCTTGAGCTTCGGGAAGATCATCTCTTCTTCAAGCTCATCCTCGTTTTCGGGAATGATCAGCTCAAGCCCGAACGCGCTGTAGGAAAAAACGCCGTCAAGGGAACAGAGCTTTTCGCCGGTATTGAGATAATAGACATAATCGAAAACATCGCCCTGATGCACCTTATAGGTCACGTCGTCGGCATTGATGAAGATATCGCCGGAGGGTGCAGAATCGGTCGGCACGGAAGTCGGCGCCTGAGTCGGCGGCTGAGTCGGCGCGCTTGTGGGGGCATCGGTCGCAGGTTCTTGACCGTAGGGCGTCAGACCGGCGAGCGCGCTATCCATTTTGGACGGTTGGATGATGACCGTGCCGTTCTGGATCATGGTCACCTCATTGACGATACCCAGCATATTGAGGTTGTTGGTGATATGGAATGTACCGGAGGATGCGGTGACTTTGAAGCGGGCGGAAATCAGCTTTGAGGTATCTTTATCAAATGCCTTGCCCAGCGGATTGGAAAAATTATAGGTGATCGCGGAGGGAACAAGGTCGTTGACCACTGCCGCGTCGCGCAGGATCGGGAAAATCAGCGCGGCGTCCGGCTCATTGTCTTCATTGAGCGGAGTGATCATCTGAAGACCTGTCGTATCGACGTACAGGACGCCGTCGATCGAGGTCGCTCTGTCGCCGACATTCAGGTAATAAACGTAGTTGATCACGTCGCCCTGATGCACCTGATAGGTCACGCCGTCGGCTTTGACAAAAACGCCGTTGTCCTCTGCCGACGCGATCGTCATTGGGAGCGCGCACAGGAGGAGCGCAAATATCAATAATACGGATAGGGATCTTTTCATAGGTTCACCTCAAGAACAAATAAACTTTACCCTCGCTTTGCTCGGGCGGGGTATTATACCCTTTTAAATCGGTTGAGATTGCCACAGCCCTAAAGGGCTTCGCAATGACGATTTTGAATAAGGCAGAAATGAAAATTATTTGAGAATGCCTGCTGTGTACTTGTAGGCAAGCACGCGGGTGACTGCCTGCTTGAGTTGTTCTTCGCTGATGGTGCCGTCCTCGGCTGCGGCGAGGATCGCGTTATAGGAGGAGCTGTAGTTGCGGGAAAGTACAAGATCGTTGCCCGCAAGGATCGCAGCAACAGCGACGTTTTTGCCGTCGGCATAGGCGGAATAGTCGGCGTCGTCGATGATATCGGTGATGATCAGTCCGGTGAAGCCGACGGTCGAACGCAGCTCCTGATGGATCGTAGAGGAGAGCGCCGCGGTATGGGTGGCGTCCATATTCTTGACGATCACATTGGAGACGAGGATGAAGTGGACGCCCTCTTTTGCGCCCGCCTTGAAGGGCTCGTAGTCCTTCTTGCGGATATCGTCCGCGGTGCGGTCGTCCACGACCGGGGTCCCGGTGGTCTGCGCGGTCAGGTTAGCTTCATCTGAGATCGTGCCGTAGCCGGGGAAATGCTTTAAGGCGACGGATACGCCCTTTGCCTGAACGTGCTTGGCACAATACTTGGCATAATCGGAAACGACGCTCGCATCGTCACTCAGGGAGCGGGAATACATCATCTGGTCGATCGCGTTGGGCATATCGACAACGGGGGCGAGATTGACATTAAAGCCCAGCCCTTGAAGAAGGGTCGCCTTATCCAGCTCGACCTTTTCGACCTCCTGCAGTCCGCCGGCGGCTAAGATATTGCGGGGGGAATCGTATACGGTCTCGGCATAGGCGCCCTTACCGGAGACGGTGGTAACCTCGCCGCCCTCTTCCATTGCGGCTACGATAGGAGCGATCTTAGCGCTTTTCTTCAGATCGGCGATGCCTTTTTTATTATCCTCGTCGGTTTTTTCGGAGAATGCGCCGCTTTCAAAAAGGAAGCCTGCCAAGCCGTAGTGAGTGAGATCCGCAGCGCCTGCCTCCAGATCGGCACTGACGCCGACGATCAGCTGGCCGGCCATCTCTTCCTTGGACATATTTTCGACGGCTTGTTTCGCCTTGTCGTAATTTGCCGCGAAGATATCGCCGCCGGACGCAGGCTGCGCATCAGGCGTACCTGCCTGGGTCGCGCCTTCGGGCTGAACAGGCTGGGCGTCCTCAACGGACGCGGCTTCGGTCGTCTTTTCGGCGGGGTGCTTGACGTCGATATAATGCTTCAGCGAAAAGCCGAAAGCTACGCCGCCGATCAACAAAAGAATGATGGAAATAATCACAAACTTTTTCATCGTGAACCTCCTATGCGTCAACCGCACAAATATACATTGTAATTATACCATGCAGGGTTACTGTTTTTAACGCTAATATAGAATAATAATTCGAATTTTTTATGAACAGCGGAGCCTGTCGGCGGGGTTTGGATTTTCGCTTGACATCAAGGAGGATTTTCGATAAGATAAGACTGCATTTTTACGGGTGAGGAAGGCTATGAAGAAAAACAACCTTTTGTCGTCGGCGCTGCTGTTGCTGGCGGCGATCATATGGGGCTTTGCCTTTGTCGCACAGAACGCGCTGGCGGACACGGTGCCGCCGTTCACCGTCAACGCGATACGGTCGCTGATCGCGGCTGTCGCGCTGGTGCCGGTCGCGGCGATCTCGCGGCGCATGAAGGGCAAAAAACTGCTTGAATCGAACCCCGCCGACCGCAAAAAGCTGATCAAGGCGGGGATATTCTGCGGCGTGATGCTGTGCATCGCGGTCAATCTGCAGCAGTTCGGGATCGCGCTTTATCCTCAGGGTGCGCCGGTTGAGGCGCACAGTGGCTTTTTGACGGCGCTGTACATTTTGTTCGTCCCGATCTTCGGGCTGTTTTTGCGCAAGCGACCGGGCTTATTCGTTTGGATCGGCGTGGTGATCGCGATCGTCGGACTGTATCTGCTGTGCCTCAGCGACGGGTTCAGCGGGCTGTATACCGGCGATATCGTCATACTTGTCTGCGCGATGAGCTTTGCGCTGCAAATCCTGTGCGTTGACCGCTATATCGACGAGGTCGATCCCGTCAAGCTGAGTATCCTGCAGTTTTTGGTCACGGGGGTCGTGTCGGCGATATTGATGCTGATATTTGAGCATCCCGATCTTTCGGCGATAACGGACGCATGGCTGCCGCTCTTGTATCTGGCGCTGCTGTCCAGTGCAGGCGGATATACCTTGCAGATCATCGGGCAGAAGTATGCGACCAGCCCGACGCTCGCGTCGATCCTGATGAGCATGGAGAGCGTGTTCGCTGTCATCGGCGGCGTAATCTTCATGGGGACTGTGCCGAAAACCGCCGAGCTGATCGGCTGCGGACTGATGTTTATCGCTATCGTCGTCGCACAGCTGCCGGAAAGTCGGATAAGAAAATCAGGAATGAGGAATTAGCCTCGGATAAACATAAGAGGTACTGAACCGATAAGCGGATCAGTACCTCTTTTTCTTAGCTTGAATGCGTATACTAACGCCTCACTCCTCTACGCCCAGCGGGGTGTAGCCGGCTCCGGAGATCGCCGCGGCGACTTTTTCGTA
>CACZAW010000168.1 GCA_902779225.1 uncultured Ruminococcus sp.
TGTCATACGCTGGGCGCTCCCAAGACGAGGCAATCTGTTTCTTATAGATAAAGCATACACCGCTTCCGTCAATTTTATCGAAAAAGCGACAGCGGTGGGATTCGAAGGCGAGCTTATTACCCCTCTCCTATTGCAATCATCACAGTATTCTTGTATACTAAGTATCAGCAAAGATTAATTGTCAGATTTTGTCAGTCGGGGGTGATAATGTGAAACGGATTCTCAGCGCTTTCATCGTGCTTTTTCTGTTATTATCCCTTATCCTTCCTGGTTTCTCCGCGTACCAAACGACCTCTTATCAAATGATATCCGATCATGTGAAGCTGATATCGTCGAACCGCGACGCATATCTGATCGGTTATAGTGGCGGCGACTGTCATATTGAAAAGCTCTCGCCCGATTCCGGCGGTTCCGATTTAAGGCTTACGCACCCGATCACTGCAGTCGGCGTATTCGGCGGCACGGTCGTCGCCTTGTGCAACGACGCTGATAATCACCAGCTTGAGGTGTATACCTATCGAGCCGATACGGATATACTTGACAGCTTTTGTATCGGTAAGCGTTTATACTACCGTGATTGCGGCTTTTACTACTCGGATAACAGCATTTTTCTTGTTTCCGATCGGTACGATAATATCGTAGAGCGCTACAGCAGTTCTGGCGTTTTAACGGATCGATATACCTTCAACAGCGCCGTCACGCAGTTGGGAGCCGATTATCACGGCAATCTGTTTGCGGTCAGCGCGAAAAAGCTGTATGATTTCAACGGCAGTCGATTTGTCGCTGTCGGCGGCAGCGATGTGACGGTTCCTGTTTCTTTTTTCGGCGATTCGTTATTATCCGACTCGTCCGGCGGCGTGTATCGGATCAGCGGTCATACCTGTCGTCTTTTGTTCAAAGCCGATTCGGATTTCACTTCCGTTACGCCTGCCGTTATTTCCGATACCGTTTATTATCCCTGCGGAGCGAAGATATACGGCTATCGGATCAATTCCGGAGAAAAGGCAGCGGAGATCGCTCTGTCACAAAAGGTCTTCGGATTGTACGCATCTAACGGCTGTGTTTGTGCGGTGAGCAACAGCGGAAAACCGACCGTCAATCAAATACGTCCCGGTGAGTTTATTGATTTGACGCCGAAACGTACTGCTGACGCTGCTGCCGATCAACCGGTTACTCCCGCGGCTTCTTCCAAACGGGAATCTGTGATTTCTTCTTCGGCCTATCGGATCGACTTTCGGAACTACCGTATCAGCGGGATCCCTGTCGGCACCACATTTGCTGCGTTTAAAAAGAATATCTCACATGACGGTTACGCCGTATCCCTTTACCGTGACGGCAAGCAAATCAAAACCGGTCTGTGCGGCACCGCGATGACCGTTGTGTTTGACTGTGAAGCGGCAAAATACACCTTCGAGCTGTCGGTTATCGGAGATATCACCGGAGAAGGCAACGTCAACAGCCGCGATCTCTCCTTATTCATGGAATACCTGATCGGTACAGCCGATTTCAACGGCGTATATACGATATCAGCCGATCTTTCCGGCGACGGGATCGCAGACGCAAAAGATCTAGCTATGATGCACAGAATGATATAAACGAAAATCCCTGCCTACATCTGTAAGCAGGGAATTTTTTATTTCTTTGCTTCATCCGGAGTGGCTACGCTTCCCTTACGGGTGAAGTAGGCTCCGTCGATTATCAGCGTACCGTTTTTAATAGTGTATTCCGCGTGATGAACAACGGGATCCTTGTTGACCCATGTGATGTTGATCTCGTTTTTGTCGACGGTATAGGTGCAGTTGCGGCGAATCTCAAAATAATGGCCCTGATCAAGCTGATACTTGACCGTCAGCTCCATGCTGCCGTCATCATTAAAGATGTAGGTTTGGGTTGCGCTGTCAGTCGAAAAGACATTGACCCATTCGCCGGTCAGCTTTTCATCCTCTTTAAAGTCCTCAGGCAAATCCAAGGGAGAAGTTTTTTCTTTGGTCTGCTCCAGAACGAACTCGGTTTCTTCTTCGTCGTCGGGATAGGTCAGCGTCATTTTCTGATCTCCCGCGAGCCGATTGCCGGAAATGGTATAATCGATTTCCGTTCCGAGGAAGATACATCCGATGTTCTGACCGTAAAGGGACGCGTCGGCAAAGGTCAGTTTGTTGACAGAACTGTCGTTTTTATCTTTCAGATAGTTTGTAGTGATTTCAAAAGAACCGAAATCGGCTTTGAATATATTATTGTCTTTGAATTCAAAATACCAGTCGACGTCTTCATCATCCGAATGCCATGTCCAGGTTATGCCCTCCGGCTCGGCGATAAAGATATACTTATAGGCAAAAAACGCTAAAAGCGACGCCGCAAAGATGCAGATGGCAATAATAACGGGTATCTGGATATACGGGCTTTTCTTTTTCGGCGTTTCCGGAATCTTTTCATCCTCTTCGATCCAGCGGGACGCCGTGCGTTTTTCAGTTGATATCTTTTCAGAATGATCGTCGTTTTCCGCAGCAGAGGCGCTTGCTTTTACGACGTTTTCATCATTTTGCATCATGTTTCAACCTCCAATTTTCTGACAGAGTATATGATACTACAATAAGGCGAATATTTCAACCGTTTTTCGATTGAATTCATAATTTTATAAAATTTTATCCACAAATCTCTTGTAACTATATTGTAATTATTTCGATAATATGGTATAGTATAAGCGTATATTATTATACTATTTTCATGATGGAGGGTGTTTTATATGGATTTCATGACAGCTTATCGTGAATGGCTTGAAAAAGCCGTTGAGGACAAAGCGATCGCCGATGAACTTGCGGCGGTAAAGGACGATAAGGATGCGATCTACGATCGCTTCTATACGACCTTAAAATTCGGTACGGCAGGGCTTCGGGGCGTACTCGGCGCCGGTACCAACCGCATGAATATTTATGTTGTTCGTCAGGCGACGCAGGGTCTTGCAAATTATATCAAAAATAACATCGGAACCGGCGCGGTTGCGATCACCCATGATTCGCGTATCAATTCCGACGTCTTTATGAACGAGGCGGCGCGTGTGCTTGCCGCAAGCGGCCTGAAGGTGTACATCACCACCGAGCTTCAGCCTACTCCCGTGCTGAGCTATCTGGTACGCAACCTCGGCTGTGTAGCCGGTATCATGGTGACCGCCAGCCATAACCCCGCCAAGTATAACGGATATAAGGTCTACGGCAGCGACGGCTGTCAGATGACCGACGTCGCTGCGGGCATGGTTTATGACGAGATCCAAAAGCTCGATATGTTTGACGATATCAAGCTGTGTGACTTTGACGAGGCGGTCAAGTCCGGCGCGATCGAGTATGTCGCCGATTCGGTCTACGACAGCTATGTTGCCGAGGTCGAAAAGCGTCAGGTCAACCCGGGCGTCTGCAAGGGCTCCGATCTGAGCGTTGTCTATACCCCGCTCAACGGCGCGGGCAATAAGCTCGTCCGCCGCGTACTCGGCGAGATCGGCGTTGAAAATCTGCATATCGTCAAGGAGCAGGAGCTGCCCGACGGCAACTTCACCACCTGCCCCTTCCCCAATCCCGAGTTAAAGGAAGCGCTGCAAAAAGGCCTTGAGCTTTGTGAAAAAACCAAGGCTGACTTGTTATTGGCGACCGACCCCGACTCCGACCGCGTGAGCATCGCGGTTCGCAGAGCCGACGGTACCTATCGTCTGTATACCGGCAACGAGATCGGCGCGATGCTGACCGAGTATATCCTCTCTTCCCGCAAGGCGCTCGGCAATCTGCCGAAGGATCCCGTTGTCGTCAAGACCATCGTCACCACCAAGATCATCAAGGCGATCTGCGATAAATACGGCTGCGAGATGCGCGATTGTCTCACCGGCTTCAAGTATATCGGCGAGATCATCCTCGGCCTTGAGAAAAACGGCGAGGAAGACCGCTTTGTATTCGGCTTTGAGGAGAGCTGCGGCTATCTGTCGGGTACCTATGTCCGCGATAAGGATGCAGTCGTCGCTTCTCAGCTGATTTGCGAAATGGCTGCTTACTATAAGAAGCAGGGCAAGTCGCTTGTCGACATCATCGACGGCATCTACGCCGAGTACGGATGTTATCTC
>CACZAW010000169.1 GCA_902779225.1 uncultured Ruminococcus sp.
AAATCGAGCAGGATAAATTTTATATTCTCCTATTCCAGCGTAAGGGATATACCGAACAGCAAGAGAGCTATGGAGCCGTATGGGTCGATATGCGACAGCGGATTGAGCGTCAGTCTGCCGCGATATTTGATCGAGGTGTCGCCCAGCTTCATCGCGGTAAAGGCGTGCGCCCATTCATGGAACGGCAGCACCACGAATATGATCACCAGTATCGCCAGTATCTGCGCTATCGCGGAGGCAAAGGTCAGCTCGCCTCGAATCAAGCTAATTAACATAACATCACCTTAATATTCTTCTGACTTTTGGAATAGGGGCAACATCCTGATGCGGAGACTTTGCCGCAACAATAATATTGCATACAAATACAGAGTATATTATACTACACAGTGATAAAAATAGCAAGGACTTAAATATAACTCAATTATTTTTTCAAAAAAGTCTTGCATTTTTGTTTTATATCTGCTATTATATACGAGTTAACGTATGTATCACTAATGATAAGGAGGTGTACAAGCATGGCAAAATGTGATTTTTGCGGCAAGGATGTTAAATTCGGCATCAAGGTCTCTCACTCACACAGACGTTCAAACAGAACCTTCAAGCCCAACGTACAGAGAGTAAAGGCTATTGTTGACGGCACTCCTAAAAGAGTACACGCTTGCACCCGTTGCTTACGTTCAGGTAAGGTAACAAGAGCGGTATAATTTAACACACTTAAGCCCCTGAGTTCTCGCTCAGGGGCTTTTTGTTATCAACCGAAAACGGACTGCCTTAACGACAGCCCGTTCGTGTTTTTTAAGATATCTTTTCAAGAGACAACGTCTCCCCAGCCTACAGGTTACAGAGCTTTATCGGGATAAGTGTTGTACTTACCGCAATGATCGCCGTCTACGAAATACCCCAACAAGGAGTTGCCGTCCATGTCTGTCAGGTATGCGACGACGTTCTGGATACGGGTCGCATCCATGATGGTCAACTCGCCGTCGCCGTCAGCGTCGATGGCTATCAGGATTTTTGCAAACGGTTTCGGGTAATTCTCGGCGATCAGGTTCTGCACACGGGTTGCGTCCATGATCGTGACGTCGTGATCATCGTCATAGTCTCCGCGCTGAAATGCGGTAGAGCGCCGTGCATTCCACTGATACGGCCAATCCGGTCCCAATACCTTGGCTGCTTCTATCACCTTTTCGACGTCGGTACGGGTCAGATACAGTCCTCGGGAAATCTCGTCGATGAGCTCCTGTTCCGATTTGCCGTCTCCGTATCGCAGGGCAAACTCCAAACCGGAAGGGTAAGACTTGATCAAAAAACCAACAAACAGTGATGACGGCGTCGTATGAGCGGGACAGATGTCGCCGATCACGTGACCGAGTTCTGTGATACACAGCGTGGGACCGAGCTTGCCGCTCTGCCAATACGCAAAGATCGCGCGTTTGTCGCATTCGTAGGGGATCTCAGCATCGATCGCCTCATCCGGTATCACCGTATCGCCGAAGCAGGTGGTATCAAAGAGCAGTTCCTGCGTTTGTTGACCGACATCTGTCAGGAAGATCAGACCGTACTGCTTCCCGTCCTCCAGCGTGACGCCTTTCGCATCAAAGTCATATGACCAGATACCGTTGCCTATATCGGTCATACCGCCTTTTCTATTGGCTCCCCATTCGATCAGGACATCAGCGTCCTCATAGCAATAGCAGTACACCATGATCCGGGAATAGTTCGCCCAGCCGGACACCTTAGCATTGAAGTAGATCACATGACCGGTGTCATCGGACTGTTCCTGTTCCTCTGCGCCGCATACGCAGACGGTCGGCAGAAAGGTCAGTACAAGTGCCGTTACCAGAATTAAGGAAAGAATACGGGAAAATCGTTTTGCTGTCATAGTTATTCCTCCTTCGATTGTTCAAACGTAAGCAAAAAAGATCTTTTATAAAAGAAGTCCTCTGTATATATAACGTTTCAGAACGGCATTTTGTTGCATCAATTTGAAAATTATTATCAAAAAGTCCGAATGTGAAAATACACCCGGACTTTTGTTCATGTATTACAGCGCAGCTTCTACGATGCCTTTGACAGCATAGAGCGCTTCGTCGGCTTTGGTGACGTCCTTGCCGCCCGCCATCGCGATATCGGGCTTGCCGCCGCCGTTGCCTCCGGCGATCTTGGCTACCTCGCGGACGATATTGCCCGCCTTGAGTCCCTTGGCGATCGCCGCCTTGGAGCAGGCGCAGGCAAAGGTGAGCTTGCCATCATTGACAGCCGCCAGCACGATGACGACGTCTTCGATCGCAGAGACTGTGTTTAGGCACATCGTGCGCAGGACGTCGGAGCCGGTGCTGTTGAGCAGCGCGGTGACAACAGAGGTGTCCCCTACCTTCTCAGAATTCTGGAGAACGCTCTTGATCTGCTCGTTCGCCATTTCTTCTTTGAGCCTTTCGACTTCTTTTTCGGCTTCCTTCAGACGTTCTGCAAAGCGCACTGCGCCGGTTGCCAGTTCAAGCGGATTATTGATATGCAGCGCCTCGGCAGCCCTGCCGATCATCAGCGTCGCGTTGGAGATATACCCGATGACGTTGTGACCGGTGAGCGCCTCGATACGGCGTACGCCTGCTGCGACAGAGCCCTCCTGCCTGATTTTGAAGAGGCCGACCTTAGCGGTGTTGTCCACATGCGTGCCGCCGCAGAATTCCTTGGAGAAATCGCCGGCTTCGACCACGCGGACGCGGTCGCCGTACTTCTCGCCGAAGAGCGCCATAGCGCCCTTTTGCTTGGCTTCTTCAATACTCATTTCCGTACTGGTAACGGGGATGCCTTCGAGAATGATATCATTGACGCGCTTTTCAACGTCAAGCATTTCCTGCGCGGTCATCGCAGAGAAATGGGTAAAGTCGAATCGCACGATCTCTTCGTTGACGAGCTGACCCGCCTGCTGGACATGGGTGCCGAGCACCTCACGCAGCGCCGCCTGAAGAAGATGCGCCGCGGTATGGTTGCGTTTGATCTCGTTACGGCGCTCGATATCGATTTTTGCCGTAACGATCTCGCCGACAGCTAAGGAACCGGTCGTGATCTCGCAGGCGTGCATAAATACGCCTGTCGGATCCTTTTTGACGTCATCGACGTCGGCGGAGCCCTCTGCACGCAGCTCGCCGGTATCGGCGACCTGACCGCCGCTCTCGGCATAGAGAGGGGTCTTATCGAGAACGATCACGACATGATCGCCCTCCTGCGCGCGTTCGACACGCTCGCCGTCCTTGATGATCGCGAGGATCTGTGCCTCGCACTCCGTCTGCTCATAGCCGACAAATGCGGTCGCGGCGATATCGGAAAGATCGACAGCGTCGCTGAGCCACGCATCGGCGCCCGCGTTCTTACGCGCCTTGCGGGAACGCTGCTTCTGGATCGTCATCAGCTCCTTGAAGCGCTCCACATCGACCTCGATACCCTTCTCCTGCAGGATCTCACGGGTAAGGTCGATCGGAAAACCGAAGGTATCGTTGAGCTTGAAGGCGTCCTCGCCGGAGAGAACAGAGATATCGCGGTGCTCAATGATATTTTGGAGCATCGCAAAGCCCTGATCGATGGTCTTGCCGAAGTTCTCCTCCTCTACACGGATCAGCTTGGTGATGTACTCTTTCTTTTCCACCAGCTCGGGATAAGCGGAGGCGTTCTCTTTGATGACGGTCTCGCAGACCTGATAGAGGAACGGCTCGTAATATCCGAGCAGTCTGCCGTGACGCGCTGCGCGTCTGAGCAGACGGCGGAGCACATAGCCTCTGCCCTCATTGCTCGGCATAACGCCGTCGGCGATCATAAAGGTGGTGGAACGGATATGGTCGGTGATCACGCGCAGAGAGATATCGCTCTTATCATCGTCGCCGTAGTTGACGCCGACAATCGTGCTGATATGCTTCATGATATTCTGCACGGTATCGACAAGGAACAGGTTATCGACGCCCTGCATCACGCAGGCGAGACGCTCAAGTCCCATACCGGTATCGATATTTTTGCGGGCAAGCGGCTCATAATGGCCCTTGCCGTCGGATTCAAACTGAGAGAATACAAGGTTCCAGACCTCGACAAA
>CACZAW010000170.1 GCA_902779225.1 uncultured Ruminococcus sp.
GCTTTTTGACCATCTCCCGCATTTTTTCATCGCGGGTCATCATGATATTGCACATCCGGCTGCAGTCTTCCGAGATATCCGCGCTGCTTTCATGCAGGAGTTTGGTCCGGTTGAAGAACCGGTCCCAGGAATCGGCGTACTGTTCTTCGGCGGAGCGCTGGGCAAGCCCCAGGGCCTGGTAGAAACGGCTGGACTTTACGCCGTCCAGGATGGGGCGGAACCGGCCGGTATCCGGTTCATAGGTATGGGGCAGGAACATGGTGTCCGAATTCCGGTTCCAGACCTTTTCGGGCCGGACATAAATACTTTTGCTGTCCGCGTAGACATCGATAAAAAGCTGGGTGGTATTCAGGATTTTGTTGACAGCCTGCACGGAATGTTTTCCGCGGATGATCGGAAAGAAGGCAACCGTATCCAGGATAAACAGGAAGGGACAGGTAACCCGGAAGAAATTGCCCATCATCAGGTCTGTGGCCCAGGCAGCCTGCAGGTCAGACAGGCAGTCAAACACATAAAAGGCGTCTTTGCCTTCCTGCTCAATGACGTTATGGATGTCTACCGTAAAGGTTTCAAAACGGTGGGACAGGGGCAGCTGCACGGTTTTGACTTCGGGACGGTCAGCAATCAGCGGTTCATGGGCGGCGAAGCGGAAATAGATGATATTCCGGTGATCCCGGACTGCCTGCTCCACATACGGTTCCATGAACAGCCGGAACTGGGAGAGATCTGAGACCCGCCATACCACATTGTCGCCGAGACGGATGTTCTGTAAAGCGTCGTCCATCATCGGGATTCCTGATTTAGTTTTTTCAAATGCAGCCATGTTAGTTCCTCCTGATAGTGTTATGTGTCAATAGTGGAAATGGTGAGCGTGGTTTCCTCTAATACATCCAAAAGTACACGTACTGTATCGAGCGAGGTAAAGGCTGTCACGCCGTTCTCAATCGCTGTTCTGCGGATCGCGGCGCCGTCCTCGTAGTGCACACCTGATAGGATCGCGCGCGTGTTGATCAGGTAGCTGACGTATCCTGAGCGTAGCGCGTCGAGGAGTTGATTTGAGCCTTCACTAATCTTTCTCAATGTTCTGGTCTTGATACCGTGCTCTCGTAGCACTTTTGCAGTTAGATCCGTTCCCTCAATATTAAAGCCGAGGTTGTAGAAGCGGCGAATCAGCGGGATCGCCTCTTCCTTATCTTCATCGGCAAGGGTCACGATGACCGTGCCGTAGTTCTGCACCTTCGTGCCCGCTGCGACGAGTGCCTTGTATATCGCTCTCGACAGGCTCTTGTCATAGCCGATCGCTTCGCCGGTGGACTTCATCTCAGGGCTGAGGTACGCGTCGAGGCCCTTGATCTTCTGGAACGAGAAGACCGGCACCTTGACATAATAGCGCTTCTTTTCCTCGGGATAGAGCTGGAAAATACCCTGTTCCTTCAGCGACTTGCCTAAGATGACCTCCGTCGCAATATCCGCGAGGGAATAACCTGTACTCTTGCTCAGGAACGGAACGGTTCTCGAGGATCTCGGGTTAACTTCGATGATGTAAACGTCGTCATTTTCGTCGATGATGAACTGGATATTATACAGACCAACAATACCGATAGCCTAGCCAAGCTTTTTCGCGTATTGCAGGATGATCCCTTTTACTTTATCCGAGATTGAGAAGGATGGGTAGACCGAGATACTGTCGCCGGAGTGGACGCCAGTTCTCTCGACCAGCTCCATGATACCGGGTACGAATACGTCTACGCCGTCGCAGATCGCGTCGACCTCAACCTCTTTGCCCGTGATGTACTTATCGACTAAGACAGGTTTATCCTCGTCAATCTCAACGGCGGTCTTTAAATAATGCCTCAGGTCTGCTTCCTTACTGACGATCTGCATGGCTCTGCCGCCGAGCACGAAGGACGGACGGACGAGAACGGGATAGCCGATCTCCTCTGCCGCTTTCACGCCCTCCTCGATCGAGGTAACGGCGCGACCGGCGGGCTGGGGGATACCGAGTTCTTTGATGATCGCGTTGAAGGAATCACGGTTCTCGGCTCTCTCGATCGCGGCGCAGTCGGTACCGATGATCTTTACGCCGCGGTCCATGAGGGGCTGGGCGAGATTGATCGCGGTCTGACCGCCGAGAGAAACAATAACGCCCTCAGGCTGTTCAAAGTCGATAATCGCCATGACGTCCTCGGGAGTGAGGGGTTCGAAATACAGCTTATCTGCCGTCGTATAGTCGGTCGAGACGGTCTCGGGGTTATTGTTGATGATGATCGCCTCATAGCCCGCTCTGCGGATGGTCTGCACCGCATGAACAGTAGAGTAGTCGAACTCCACGCCCTGACCGATACGGATCGGTCCTGCACCTAAAACAATGATCTTCTTTTTATCGGTGCAGATCGATTCATTTTCTTCTTCATAGGTCGAATAAAAATACGGTACATAGCTGAGGAATTCCGAGGCGCAGGTGTCGATCATTTTGAATACTGGCTGAATGTGCGCATCCTTTCTCATCTTATATATCTCCGCTTCATCGCATTTCCAAAGATGAGCGATCGCCTTATCCGAAATACCCATTCGTTTAGCGCGATACAGCATATCGGGATTGCCGACATTATCCCGCAGCTGTGATTCCATCTGTATGATGTTGCGAATCTTGCGCAGGAACAGCCTGTCGATGGCGGTCAGGTCATGGATATTGTTGATATTGCCGCCCTTTCTGAGCAGTTCAGCGATTGCAAACACTCTGTCATCGGTATCGCGGGTGATATATTTGTATAGTTCATCGGAAGTCATTGACTCAAATCGCAGAAGATACAAATGATCCGCGCCGATCTCCATCGAGCGCACCGCCTTGAGCAGGCTTTCTTCGATGGTTCTGCCAACGCTCATGACCTCACCGGTCGCCTTCATCTGGGTGCCGAGGGTGTTTGGCGCAGTGACGAATTTATCAAAGGGGAATCGCGGCATTTTTGTGACAACATAGTCGAGCGCAGGCTCAAACGATGCGAGGGTGTTGGCGAGCTGTATTTCGTCGAGGCGCAGACCGACGCCGATCTTCGCGCTGACGCGCGCGATGGGATAACCCGACGCTTTACTTGCAAGCGCAGAAGAACGTGACACGCGCGGGTTGCCCTCGATGATATAATACTGCGACGAATGCGGATCAAGCGCAAACTGTACGTTACAGCCGCCCTCAACCTTCAGCGCTCGGATCAGTCTGAGAGCGCTGTCGCGGAGCATCTGGTACTCTTTGTTGGTCAGCGTCTGAGACGGACAAAAAACGATGCTGTCTCCGGTGTGGATGCCGACGGGATCGAAGTTTTCCATATTGCAAACGGTGATCGCGGTATCGTTATGATCGCGAATAACCTCGTACTCAATCTCCTTGTAGCCCTTGACGGACTTTTCGATCAGCACCTGATGCACAGGGCTCAAAGCAAACGCTTGTTTCCCGATTTTCAATAAATCAGCTTCACTGTCGGCAAAACCGCCTCCCGTGCCGCCGAGGGTGAACGCAGGTCTGAGGACGACCGGATAACCGACAGCCTCGGCTGCTTTTTTTGCCTCTTCAAGGCTGTATGTGATCTGTGAAGGGATGACCGGCTCGCCGATGCTTTCGCACAGCTCTTTGAACAGCTCGCGATCCTCGGCGCGCTCGATGCTCTCGGACGAAGTACCAAGCAGCTCGACGCCGCATTCTTTCAGCACACCCTTGCGTTCGAGCTGCATCGCAAGATTCAGCCCTGTCTGACCGCCGATCCCCGGCAGGAGCGCGTCGGGGCGTTCCTTGCGAATGATCTTCGCGATATATTCGAGGGTCAGCGGCTCCATATATACCTTGTCGGCAATCGCAAGGTCGGTAATGATGGTCGCAGGGTTGGAGTTGCAGAGGATGACCTCGTAGCCTTCCTCCTTGAGCGCAAGACAAGCCT
>CACZAW010000171.1 GCA_902779225.1 uncultured Ruminococcus sp.
TGTAAATTCTGCTCCGTTATCTGTTTGGATTATTTCCGGTGCATAACCGAAATAATGGATGGCCCTTGTTACGAAATCTACTGTCGAATAGCCGCTTTGTTCCTGATATGGATACGGTTCTCGTCCACGTACTGCGAGAAGGCGAGGGCTTTCTCAAGGGTAGGGAAGAGACATACCGCGTGGATATCCTCCGAGGTGGTCAGCTCCATGCCGGGGATGACCAGCACGCCGACCTCCTCGCCGACCTTGATCGCCGCCTCGCAGTTGAGCGAGGTGTTGTGGTCGGTGAGCGCGATCACATCCAGCCCCAGCAGCTTTGCCATATTGACAAGGTTATTGGGCGTCATGTCCATATCTCCGCACGGCGACAGGCACGAGTGGAGATGCAGATCGTAATAGTATTTCATATCTAAAAATCGTCATTGCGAAGGCTGTAGCCTGTGGCAATCTCAACCTATAAATCGTCATTGCGAAGGCATTCGCCTGTGGCAATCTCTACTTAATTCGTTATATCAGCTTGCTGATTTCCACAGCGAGCTGATAGCTGTTTTTATCGGTGATCAGGATGTTCACGCCGTGCATTTCTGCTTTTGCCTTAGCGTCGGCGTCAAGCGCGGCGTTCTCTACAAGGATGATGCAGCTGACGTCGGCGAGGGTTGCGACGGCGATGGAATTGATGTTGCCCATGACGGTCAGCCATGCGCTGTCGGCGGGAGCGCGCCCCATGACCCATGAGAGCAGGTCGCCGACGTAGCAATCCTCGACTTCGCGGTCAAAATCATCCTCGACAAGAGTTCTCAGTGCGAGCTTTTCGGCTAATTCTTTAACAGTCATAGTGGTTCCTTTCGGGTAGTGGTTACCGGATACGGGATACAGGTTACGGGATACAGGTTACGGGATACCGGATACGGGTTACGGGTTACGGGTTACGGGTTACGGGTTACCGGTTACGGGATACCGGATACGGGTTACGGGTTACGGGTTACGGGATATGGGATATGGGATGTGGGTTATGGGATACGGGTTACGGGGTACAGGCTGGGCTACGAGTGGGGTAAACCTGTAACCGGTACTTGTTAACCGTTATCTTTTATTCATGTATTCCTCATACAGCTTTTCGGTGAATTCATCGGAGTCATAGGTCTCGTACGCGAGGATGAAATCCGTCTTGTTCAACTTTTTGAGGATCTTTTCATCGCCCTTCTTCGGCTGATTTTCCAGCTTGCGAAGAACGGCTTTTTTATACTTGGTATAGCGGATCTCGCGGACGGTACTGATCAGCTTGCTGTTCGCTTTGTTGTTCAGCCCGGGCAGGAAAGCCTGTCCGAGAGAGGCGAAAAACGCGCCTGTAACGCGCATCGCGGCGGCGCCGCCGCTCAGCAGCGGTATCTCGCAGTCTGCGTATTGTTTTTCTCGTTCAGTTAATTGAATCTCACTCATAATGTTGTACTCAGCTGATCGTAGACGGACTGGATCTTAGCCTTTAGCTTATGGATACAGTCGGTTTCCTTGGCGACGCCCTTGACGATATCCTCCGCCATAGCGCGGCAGGTGGGTGCGCCGCAGGAGCCGCAGTCCAGTCCGGGCAGATCCTTACAGATCGTTTCCATTTTATCCATCATTTCCATCGCCTCGACGATATCGTCTGAGAGGGCGAAGCTCTCCGCGTTATAGGTGAGCTTGTTCTCCCACATCATGATATCGAGGTCTTTTTCATTAAGATGGTTGAGGGATACGGGCAGATATTTGCGCAGATTATGGATGCGCGCCTGTGCGACATAGGGGTTCTCGACGGTCAGTACGCCGCCGACACATCCGCCGGAGCAGGCGTTGAGCTCGATGAAGTCGACGTCGCGGATATGCTCGTCCTCTAATTCTTCGAGGACACGGATGACGTTTTCGATGCCGTCTGCAGCGAGATATTGTTCACCCAGCATCGCCGCCGACTCACCGCCGGAGGTTGCCCAGCCGACGCCGATCAGACCGGATTTGGCGATCGACTCGACGTTGGTCAGATGATCCATCGCGTGTGTCAAAGCGGGATAAAGCTGAGAGATCGCGATTGCGCCGTTGACGGCGGATTTGTCCGCGTGGTTCGGAGAGTTGATCTCCGTGACCTTGGCGGGGCAGGGCGTGATGAAGAATACGCCGATATCCTCGTCGCTGAGACCTGTCATTCCGCGAACCTCGCGGCGTGCCATCTTAGCCGCGACCTCCATGGGCGCGAGCAGGGGCATGACGTTTTCGCACAGCTCGGGAAAGCGTATCTTGATCAGGCGGACGACCGCCGGACACGCCGAGCTGATGATCGGTTTGCGCAGCTTATTCTCGCGGATGAGATCGCGCGTTGCCTCCGACACTAATTCGGCGCCGCGGCTGACCTCAAAAATGAAGTCGAAGCCGACAGCTCTCAGCCCGGTCAGCACGATGTCGATGTCGTCCAGATGGTTGAACTGACCGAACAGCGCGGGCGCGGGGAGTGCGATCTTCACTTTGAATTTTTCGATATCTTCGAGCTGATTGGAATGCGCGCGCTTTGCGTGATGCGGGCAGATGCGGATGCACTCGCCGCAGTCGATGCACCGCTCGGAAAGGATGTGCGCCTTGCCGTTATGGATGCGTATCGCCTCGGTGGGACAGCGCTTGAGGCAGTTGGTACAGCCGCAGCATTTTTCCGCGTCCAGCTCGACGGAGTGGAAATATTGTTTCATGATATTACCCTAATTATCAGTGGTTTGCTTTTACGGTCAGGTACAGGTCGGTGCCGACACCGATCTTGGTTTCAATGCGCATATCGTCGGTGTACTTTTTGATGTTCGGCAGACCCATGCCGGCGCCGAAGCCAAGGTTGCGAACATTATCGGGAGCAGTGGAAAAGCCCTCTTGCATCGCCTTGTCAACGTCGGGGATGCCGGGTCCTTTATCAGACAGCAGGATATCGACATGATCGGGATAGATATCGACGTCGACAAAGCCGCCGTCGGCATGGATGACCATATTGATCTCCGCCTCATACATCGCGATGGCGACCCTGCGGATGGCGTCGGTGTTATAGCCGAGCGCTTTCAGACGCTTTTTGACCGAACCGGAAGCCTCTCCGGCGCGGGTGAAGTCTTCGCCCGACACATCATAGTGAAGGTGGATACTGCTCATACCGCGGTACCTCCCGAAAGTCCGCCCGCATAGAGCTTGCCGCAGGCGGTAAACATTCTGTAGCGGGTTTTGATCAGGGTGATGTCGCGGCTCTCGGCAAGGCTGATGATGCCCTGATCGGGCATTTTGCCGCGGACGAATACGATACACGCCATATCCATCATTTCGGCGGTGCGGACGACCTGCGGATTGACCAGTCCCGTCAGCAGAACGCTCTGATCCTTGACGAACGCCAGAACGTCGCTCATCATATCGGAACCGCAGGCGGTCTTGATCTCGGTGTTGAGGTCGCCTTCGCAGATGATTTCTCCGTCGAGTATGTCGATAATGTCCTTAACTATCATGTTTTACATCCTTTCATCCTGTGTTGTGCGCAACGCCGTTTGCGAGTACGCTATAATCAAAATAATCATACCATAAATCGGGCGGAAATTCAACAAAAATCGGGTGAAATATGCGCTTTTTTTCACCACGGATAAGGCGAAACCGCCGGGAGCAATTGCCCCCGGCGGTTTTCTATGGTAGGTTTCTGTTATGTTCACAAAAATCAGTTGATATCGGATAATACTGCCTTGCCCTCTTGAAGCGATTTTGCAACGTCAAGGATGCGCTGGTTACGGCTGCCGCGGAAATGGAGCATCAGGCTCATTTCCTCTTCGATAAAGGGACCGTCGACCAGCCAGTCGCATTGCTCCAGCAGCTCGCGGTATTCGGGATGCGCGTCAAAGTCAG
>CACZAW010000172.1 GCA_902779225.1 uncultured Ruminococcus sp.
GAGCTGTGAGCTTCTTTCCGACTTCACTACGCCCATCGAAGCCATGAGGATACTGAAAAACGTATCGACGCACTGCTATATGCTGGAATCCGCGCAATCGAACGAAACATGGGGACGGTATACCTTTCTCGGCTTTGAGCCGAAGATGGAGATCACCTGCATAGAAGGGGAAATGAAGCTCGGAAACCTGAAGGTCAAAACCGATGATCCTTCTGCATATCTGCGGCAGATCCTCAGCGAATACAAAAGTCCTCGTTTTGATTATCTGCCTCCCTTCACGGGCGGTCTGGTCGGCTATTTTTCCTATGATTATCTTACTTACAGCGAGCCGAGCGTAAAACGTGACACGGAGGATACAGAGAACTTCAAGGACGTTGATCTGATGCTGTTTGACAAGGTGATCGCCTTTGATCACCTGAAACAAAAGATCATCCTCATCGTCAATATGCCTCTCAATGACGTAGAGGTCGGCTACAACAAGGCGGTCATGGAGCTTACTCAGCTCAGCGATCTTCTGAAAAACGGCGCTAAGAAGAGTGAACCCGCAGGAAAGCTGACGGGTGAGGTCACACCCCTGTTTGATAAAAAGAAGTTCTGCGCGATGGTGGAAAAGGCAAAGCACCATATCCGCGAGGGCGATATCTTCCAGATCGTGTTATCAAATCGGTTATCCGCTCCGTTTGAGGGCAGCCTGTTCAATACCTACCGGGTGCTCAGAACCATCAATCCCTCGCCGTATATGTTCTATTTCTCCGGCACGGATGTAGAGGTCGCGGGCGCGTCGCCTGAAACTTTGGTCAAGCTGGAGGACGGTGTGCTCCACACCTTTCCGCTCGCCGGCACCAGACCCAGAGGAAAAACAGAAGAGGAGGACAGAGCGCTGGAAGCGGAGCTGCTGTGTGATGAAAAGGAGCTTGCCGAGCACAATATGCTGGTCGATCTCGGACGCAACGACCTGGGCAAGATCAGCAAATTCGGCACCGTAGCGGTCGAAAAGCTTCACTCCGTCGAACGGTTCTCCCATGTCATGCACATCGGCTCAACGGTACGCGGTGAGATACGCGATGATAAGGATGCGCTGGACGCGATCGAAGCGGTACTGCCTGCGGGAACACTGTCCGGAGCGCCGAAGATACGAGCCTGTCAGTTGATCGGAGAGTTGGAGAACAACAAGCGCGGCATCTACGGCGGTGCGATCGGCTACATCGATTTTACCGGCAACATGGACACCTGCATCGCCATCCGTATCGCCTATAAGAAGAACGGCAAGGTGTTTGTCCGCAGCGGCGCGGGGATCGTCGCCGACTCCGACCCCGAAAAGGAATATGAGGAGTGCCTGAACAAGGCAAAAGCCTCGCTCGCAGCGCTCCGGATCGCGCAGGAGGTGGAATAATGGTATTATTGATCGACAATTACGACAGCTTTTCCTATAATCTTTACCAGTATATCGGAGAGATCGTCCCGGATATCAAGGTCATTCGCAACGATGAGTTGACGGTAGAGGAGATCCGCGCGCTGGCGCCCGACCGCATCATCCTTTCTCCGGGGCCCGGCAGACCGGAGGACGCCGGCAACATCATCGAGGTCGTCCGAAAGCTCGGCATAGAGATACCGATCCTCGGCGTATGTCTCGGTCATCAGGCGATCTGCGCCGTGTACGGCGCGACGATCACCTATGCCAAGCAGCTCATGCACGGTAAGCAGAGCGAGGTTCATTTCGACGCCGCCTGTCCGCTGTTCAGCCGCTGCCCCGAGAACTCCCTCGTTGCGCGTTACCATTCGCTTGCCGCCGATCCCGACACCATCCCCGACTGCCTGCGCGTTACCGCGACGACAAAGGACGGCGAGGTCATGGCGGTACAGCACAAGATCTATCCCGTATACGGCGTCCAGTTCCACCCCGAATCTATCTTGACGCCAAACGGTAAAACCATATTGAAAAACTTTTTAGTCGGCTGAGATAGCCGTAATCCAGATACAAAGGAAGGTTTATGATGATAAAAGAAGCAATCGAAAAAATAGTCAGTAAAGAAGATCTCACCTATGACGAGGCATATGCCGTCATGAACGAGATCATGAGCGGAGAAACGTCAGCTACACAAAACGCCGCTTTTTTGGCGGCGCTGTCCACGAAAAGCGCCAGAGCGGAGACAACGGATGAGATCGCGGGATGCGCCGCGGCGATGCGCGATCACGCTACCAAGGTCGATACCGGCATGGAGCTCTTTGAGGTTGTCGGCACGGGCGGCGACAACGCCCACAGCTTCAACATCTCCACCACCACCGCGCTTGTCGCGGCGGCAGGCGGTATGAAGGTCGCAAAGCACGGCAACCGCGCCGCGTCTTCCCTTTGCGGTACGGCGGATTGTCTGGAGGCGCTCGGCGTGAATATCAACCAAAGTCCCGCAAGATGTGTCGAGTTGCTGAACGAGGTCGGTATGTGCTTCTTCTTCGCGCAAAAGTATCATACCTCGATGAAATATGTCGGCGGGATCCGCAGGGAGCTCGGCTTCAGAACCGTTTTCAATATTCTCGGACCGCTCACCAATCCCGGCTCGCCGACCATGCAGCTGTTGGGCGTGTATGACGACTATCTGGTCGAACCGCTGGCACAGGTGCTCGTCAACCTCGGCATCCGCCGCGGTATGGTCGTGTACGGTCAGGAAAAGCTGGACGAAATCTCTTTGAGCGCGCCGACTACGATCTGCGAGATCAAGGACGGCTGGTTCAAATCCACGGTGATCACGCCCGAGAAATTCGGCTTTGAGCGCTGTACTAAGGACGATCTCAGGGGCGGTACACCCGAAGAAAACGCGCGGATCACCCTCGCGATCCTGAACGGAGAAAAAGGACATAAACGCAACGCCGTGCTGATGAACGCCGGCGCGGCGCTGTATATCGGCGGCAAAGCGGACAGTATGAAGGACGGCATCGAGCTTGCCGCTCAGATCATCGACTCCGGTAAGGCGCTCGCGACGCTCGACAAGCTGATCGATGTCAGCAACCGTCCCGAGGTGGAAGCATGACGATCCTCGACCGTCTCGCCGATCACGCGAAGGAACGGGTATGTGAAGCAAAAAAAGCGACACCTTTGTCCGCCATTCGGCGACAGGCGGAGAGTCTGCCGAGGGGAGCTTTCGCTTTTGAAAACGCGCTGAAAAAGCCGGGGATCTCCTTTATCTGCGAGTGCAAAAAGGCTTCTCCCTCCAAGGGCTTGATCGCTCCGGATTTTCCGTATGCGCGGATCGCGAAGGACTATGAGGCGGCGGGCGCGGACTGCATCTCCGTGCTGACCGAGCCGAAGTGGTTTTTGGGCAGTGATGACTATCTCAGAGAGATCGCAAGCACTGTTTCGATCCCCTGCCTTCGTAAGGATTTCACCGTTGACGAATACATGATCTATGAGGCGAAGCTCCTCGGCGCGTCCGCGGTGCTGCTGATCTGCTCCATCCTGAGCGAAACGCAGATCAAAGAATATATTGATATCTGCGACGGACTCGGACTGTCGGCACTGGTAGAGGCACATGATGAGCAAGAGGTCAACGCAGCGATCCGCTCCGGCGCACGGATCATCGGCGTTAACAACCGCAACCTCAAGGATTTTACCGTCGATACCGATAACAGCGCAAGGCTCAGAGAGCTGATCCCGCAGGACATCCTTTTCGTTTCCGAAAGCGGCGTCAAAAACGCTGAGGACGTCAAGCGTCTGTGTGATATCGGTGTAGACGCGGTACTGATCGGCGAAGCGCTGATGAAGGCACCGGACAAAAAAGCGAAGCTCGCGGAATTGCGGAGTATGCTATGACAAAGATCAAACTGTGCGGACTGTCCCGTCCGCGCGATATCCAAACGGCGAACGAATTAAAGCCGGAATATATCGGGTTAGGTTGAAAGAACTGCTGTCGTCCGATATCCGGGCTGTCGGCGTGTTTGTCGATGAAGCGCCTGATACAGTCGCCGCGCTTCTGAACAGCGGCGTTGTTGATATCGCTCAGCTCCACGGCGGCGAGGATGAAGCCTATATACAAAGATTAAGACAACTTACCGATCAGCCGATCATCAAGGCGTTTCAGATAAAATCCCGTCATGATCTCAACGAGGCGGAAGCCTGCACAGCCGATCATATCCTGCTGGATTCCGGCGCGGGAACAGGCAATGTATTCGATTGGTCGGTATTGCAGGACGTCAAAAGACCGTATTATCTTGCGGGAGGACTGTCCCCAGATAATGTCGGCGATGCGATCAGGCTTTTACATCCATACGCTGTGGACGTCAGCTCCGGCATCGAAACGGACGGACGCAAAGACGAAGAAAAAGCGGCGGCATTTATCGCCGCTGTCAGAAAGGAAGAACAATCATGACGAATCCAAACGGACGCTTCGGCATCCACGGCGGTCAGTATATCCCCGAAACGCTGATGAACGCCGTGATCGAGCTGGAACAAGCGTACGA
>CACZAW010000173.1 GCA_902779225.1 uncultured Ruminococcus sp.
TCTGGTATTCCATCATCAGCTTGGCATTTTTGCCGCCCATCATCGTAAACATCGCGACGATTGAGATAACCGCCGCCAGCAAGCACGCCGCGCCCATTCGCCAATCAAAGAGAAACATCAGCACCAGCATAGCGATAAACATCGCAGCCGTACCGACAATATCGGCAAGGTTATGCGCGAGCAGTGTTTCGGTTTCTCCGGCGGCTCCGTCCAAACGATTTCTCAGCAAACCCGAGGCGTTGTTGTCAAAAAAGCCGAGAGGAGTTTTCATTAAACGCGCCATTCCCAGCTTGCGAATATTTGAGGCTGTGCGAAATGCCGCCAGATGCGTACACATCAGCGCAAAGAAATAAATCAAAATACCTCCCACGGCAAAGGCAAACGCCATCCAGCCGTATTGAGCGATCGAGGCCGCCTCACTCCAATTCGGCGCAACTGAAATCAAATCCTTGATGACAAGCCAAATACAGATATAGGGAGCCATTCCCAAAACCATTGCGATTGCGGAAAGAAACAGTCCCGAGAACAGCAAGCCTTTATAATTTCCGGTGTACGCCAACAACCGTATAATCGGCGAGGGCTTTTTATCCTTTTTCATATAGTCCTTCCTTTCTTTATTCCGCACCCTTCAGCGCTTCGACCATATCGATTTTCTTATTCTTTCTCGCGACCATAAAGCTGACGAACAGCGATACGCCGAAGGTCAGGAGAATGGAAACGCAGTAGGTGAGCGGTCCGAGCATCAGTTTCATTTCGTACTCGCCCGCAAGCGCTGTCAGGAGCCATTGGAGCACGCCGACGCCCGCGGGAAGTCCGATGACGACGCCGATAAAGGTCATCCAGATGTTCTGCGAAATCAGCAGTTTTCCGATGGCGCGGTTGCGGAAGCCGAGCACCTTTAAGGTCGCAAGCTCGCGCGAGCGTTCCACATAGCTCATAATGCCGAGGTTGTAGAGTACCACGATGCCGAGGATCACGGCGGCGACGACAAGAATGATCACCATACTGTCCATGATCTGCACGAAGCTGTTGAAGGTCTCCATCAGCTGCGCCTTGTCCTGCTTGCCGGAGATAAGGTCGGAGGACGTTTTGAGCCGTAGGGCGAGAATTCGATCTCGTCGCCGATATCCGCCTTGTCCTTTAATCTCAGGCAGAGATATACGCCCTCGTCGCTTAGGTCGATCCGGTTGTTATCTTCGTCAATAACATTGAACAAGTTGTTTGGGTTGCGGACGATATCGAGCGAGACGGTGTCGCCCTCAAAGCTGATACCGCTCAGGCTCTCCCAATCGCCGTCAAGCTCTTTGCAAAGCGCTTTTGATTGCTCCAAATCCGCGTTGTCCGCGAGATTCACCTTTGTTGTGTAATTTGAAATATCGTTATCGAGCAAGTCCAAAAATCCCGACATTGTATCTCTCATACCCAAGCCGCCGACCATCAGCACCATACAGCCGATAATGCCGAACAGCGTCATCGCCGAGCGGCTTTTGTGGCGGCTGAGATCGCGGATGTTCCACTTTGTACCGAAGTGCATTTTGTCCCAGAATTTGAAACGCTCCAAAAATACCTTGCGCATTTTCTTGGGAGTGTACGGTCTGAGCGCGTCGGCGGCGGTGCCTTTGAGTTGCTGACGGACAGACAGGAAGCTGATCAGCGTCAGCAGTGCGACCGTGCCGAGCATCACCGGATAACAGAACGCGGGGATCGCCGCGCTCCAGTCGGGCATGTCGAAGTAGGTTCCCATCGTACCGTTTTCACTCATGATCAGCTTACAGACAACGTAGCCGAGGGCAACGCCCAAGCCCGTGCCGACCAAGCCGATAAACAAACCGTAGGAGGTGTAGTGACGAAGAATACGGCGGTTTTTGAAACCGAGTGCCTTTAATGTGCCGATTTGTGTTTTCTCCTTTGTGGCGATGCGGTGCATGGTCGTTACCATCGTCAAAACGGCAATCAAGAGGGCGCAATTTGTGATACAAGCTGCACGTTCTCGTAAACGGTCAGCGTGGGGATCAGGTTATAAAACTGAAATACAAATCCGACCGTTGCCGCACGGTAGTCGGCGAGCTCGTTGTCGCTGAGCGTGGAAATATCTCTGCCGTTTACGGTGATCGTGCCATCGTTGGGGCTGTCGAGACCGCCCAGCAGATTAAGCAAGGTGCTCTTGCCCGCTCCCGAAGGTCCGTCTATCGCAACAGAAATATAATTATTGTATTTCATCTTTCTCTCCTTTGACTGCCCTTCCTGCAGCACGGCCTGTCGACCACGCTATCTGAAGGTTGTATCCGCCTGTATATGCATCCAGATCGAGAACTTCACCTGCAAAATAAAGTCCCGGTACTTTTTTGGACTCCATTGTCCTGGGGTTGATCTCCTTTGTATCCACTCCGCCCGAAGTGACTATTGCCTCTTCCGCAGGCCTTTTTCCGGTAATGCTCAGCGGAAACGCCTTCATAAGTCTCAACAGTCTCTTTCTCTGCTCGCGGGTGACCGAATTAGTCTTCATATCCCCTTCTATGCCCGTGAGTGAGACCAGAACAGGTGCAAGACTTGAAGGCACCAGATCGTTTAGCGAGTTTTTGAATTCCCTGTTGGAATACTTTTCAAAGTCTCTTAGTATTCTCGCGTCAAGCTTCTTCTCATCGAGCGCCGGCTTCAGATCTATTTCGAGCGTATACACCGATGATCCGAGGTCTCTGATCCTGGAGCTCGCCGTAAGTACCAGAGGGCCGGACACTCCGAAATGGGTAAAGAGCATCTCTCCGAGTTCCCTGAAGACCAGTTTTCCGTCTTCGAAGAGAGAAAGCGTGACATTTCGAAGAGATAGTCCCTGAAGTTCTCTGCAATACTCCTCACTGCATTCAAGAGGAACCAGCGAGGGCTGAAGCTTTGTTACGTTCATTCCCGCTTTTGCGGCAAAGCGGTAACCGTCTCCCGTTGAACCTGTCAGCGGATACGAAAGGCCGCCTGTGCATATTACGACGGAATGAGCTCTAATGATCCCCGAACCTGTTTTTGCTCCGGAAACTCTGCCGCCCTCTGTGAGGATCTCTGTCGCCTTTTCGTGAATGACCCTTACTCCTGCTTGTCTGCACTGCCCAGCGAGCAGGTCCGCAACGTCGTTCGCGTTGTCGCTCTGAGGAAAAACACGGTTTCCTCTCTCCGTCTTTAAAGGAAGTCCCCTGCTCTCGAAAAACTCCATCACCTTCGATGGCGGGAAGGCATTGAGACTGCTGTAGAGAAATCGCCCGTCCCCGGGAATATTGGAGAGCACCTCTCTGATCTCACAGTTATTTGTAACATTGCATCTGCCCTTGCCCGTTATTCTGAGCTTTCTTCCGAGCTTTGCGTTTGGCTCGAGCAGGACCGTATCAAGGCCTCTTTCGGCAGAGTTCAGGCTGCACATGAGTCCCGCCGCTCCGCCTCCGACGACAAGAACGTCGCATACGGTATCACTCATAGACGTCCAGTTCGCTCCAGATCCCCTCAAGCTTATTGAACATTTCAAGAGCGCTCTCCTGAAGTCTGCCAGCTGTGGCAACGATGAGCGCGTTTATGAGGCTCATCGGTGCAGCGAGAGAATCAAGGATCGATACCATATCGCTCTTAGCGAAGAGAGATATGTCCCCGTACTCGCAAAGCGGAGAGTTTTCATCGTTTGTAATAGCCAGAGTTTTCGCGCCGACACTTTTTGCGTATTTCATTGCCTCAGCTGTCTGTCTGGAATACCTCGGGAAGCTCATGGCTATCAGGAGATCGCCTTCTCCGAGCCTGATCAGCTGCTCAAAGATCTGGTTGGCAGCGGTATCTCTGACGGTATGAACACCTTCCCTCAGAAGATTCAGATAATATCCGAAAAAAGTGGCAAGCGATATCGACGTGCGCAGGCCTATTATATATATGTTTTTTGCGCCTATCACCTCATCCACTGCTCTCGTGAAATTATCGTTGTCGTTCGCGGATACGATGGCGCTGATCCTGTCTATATCTGCCGCAGTCACTCTTTTGAGTATCTGTCTGTCATCCGTAAGGTAGCGGGCGGCTTCGATCCTCTGAACTGAAGTCAGTCTGCTTCTGACATCGTTCTGAAGAGCTCTTTTCATCTCGGGATAGCCTTCAAAGCCAAGATCGGCAGCAAATCTGACCACAGTCGATTCGCTGATGCCGATCTCGTCGGCAAGCTTTCCCGCAGTCATAAAGGCTGCCTTGTCGTAATTGTCCCTGATGTAATCCGCTATCTTCTTCTGTCTTTTTGAAAAGCCCTGATATCGGTCTTCCAGAAGTTTCAATACATCGTTATCCATCGCTGTTTCCTCCGCCGAGCTCTTTCAGTGCGTCTCTGACTTTAAAAAGTGCAGAATCACGCGAGGCCTTGATCAGTACGGTATCTCCTTTTTCTATCAGTCCGTCGAGCTTTAAAAGAAGCTCGTCTGTTGTAACAAAACTTTGTTTCGGTCCTTCAAATGCCTCATATGCGTTATATGAAAGCATTCCTACTGTGATAAGAAGGTCTGCTCTACCGTTTGCATATCTTCCTATGTCCGCATGCATGCTCTTTGTATTCTCGCCCAGTTCGAGCATATCCCCGAATATGAAGACTTTCCTGCCTTTGAAATTGCACATCGAGTCCAGAGAAGATCTTGCAGAATCGGGATTTGCGTTATAGCAGTCATCGATTATTGTGATGCTGTTTTTCTGAATGATGTTGTTTCTGCCGGAAAGTGCTTTGACGCAGGATATACCAAAGCCGATTTGCTCGGCGGATACATCAAGGAGCTTTGCAACA
>CACZAW010000174.1:0-3845 GCA_902779225.1 uncultured Ruminococcus sp.
CTCACAATAAAATAGAAGTGATCATGATCGACTCCGGTTCTACCGATCGCACGCATGAGATCATGGAAGAATTCAGAGATACCGACAACGGCTTTTATGACGTTAAGATCTATACGATCAAAAAGAAGAATCAGGCTACCTCATGGAACGTGGCGATTGAACACGCGACCGGCGACATCATCATCCGCGTAGACGCACACTCAAAGATCCCGCGTCAGTTTGTGTCGCGTAATGTATTCAATATCAAAGAGGGTGAGGATATCGTCGGCGGCGGCCGTCCCAATATCTGCGCCAATCCCAATCCGTGGACTAAGACGCTGCTTGCCGCAGAGGAATCGCTCTTCGGCTCGTCGGTAGCCGACTATCGTCGTGCCGCAGCACAGAAGGAATATCACGACAGCCTGTTTCATGCCGCATATCGCCGCGAGGTTTTTGCTGACGTCGGCGGCTTTAATGAAGATCTGGGGCGCACAGAGGACAACGAGCTGCACTACCGCATCCGTCAGGCAGGGTACAAGCTATGCTGCTGTCCGGAGATCATCTCCTTTCAGCATACCAGAAACACCTTTAAGCGGATGCTGCAGCAAAAGTACGGCAACGGATACTGGATCGGGCTGACGCTGGGCGTTTGTCCGGGATGCCTGAGCTACTTCCATTTTATCCCCTTTGTCTTTTTGCTGGCGCTTTGCGCAACGCTGAGCATCTGGATCTTCAGCGGTCAGCCGGTGTATCTGGCGATCCTGATGGCGATGTACACGATGTTCAATCTGGTCAATACCGTCGGCAGCTTTGTACTGAAGAAGTCGCTCAATCCGCTCTTTTTGCTGTTACCGCTCCTCTTCCCCGTGCTCCATATCACCTACGGTATCGGAACGCTGGTCGGGCTTATCAAGCTGCCGTTTTGGAAGCGCAGTCTGGACGGGAGCGCACAGCGACGGATCGAAGAGATCAAGGAAGCCGTAAAAAACAACACTGTCAGCTATGGCAGAGATGAAGAAGATTTGGATATGAAGATCTATGACAGAGATTATAAACGTTGACAGAGATACCCTCAGAAAGCTACAGCTCAAAGAGCTGGATTCGCTGGTATACTTTGACGAATTCTGTAAAAAGAACAACCTGAGGTATTACCTCCTCGGCGGATGCGTGATCGGCGCTGTGCGACACGGCGGCTTTATCCCATGGGATGACGATATCGACCTGATCATGCCGCGTCGCGATTACCGGAAGATGCTGCGTCTTTGGAGCGAGCAGGAGAAGGATAATGACAGATACCTGATGCTGACCACGGACGGCGAAAGCGTTTTTACCGGCAACTGCTTTGCGACGATGGTAGACACCTCGGCGACGATGGTCAAGGAGAATCAAAAGGATATCGACGTACCGCACGGCATCGTCACGGATATCTTCCCGATGGACGGATGTCCCGATGGAAAGCTCAAGCGCTATTTGCAGTATTACCACGCGATGATGTACTCGCTGTATATCACCGAGGTGGTGCCGAGCAATCACGGCGGTCTGGTACGCTTTGTCGGCGGATTGCTGCTCAAGCTGGTTCCCTCGCGCAAGCGCCGCACCAAGATCTGGAAAAAGCATGAAAAAAAGATGTCGCAATATGATTTTGAGACGCATATCAACTGCACGGAGCTTTGCGCGGGGCCGCATTATATGCAGAACAAATATCCGCGCGACGCCTTCATCAAGGCGGAATACCATGATTTTGAGGGTTTATCTATGCCGCTGCCGGTCGGCTATGATATTTATCTGAAAACGGCGTTCGGCGATTATATGGCGCTGCCGCCCGAGGATAAACAGGTGCCGCACCATGATCTGGTCGCTCTTGACCTTGACAAACCATGCGCGAAGTGATATAATATTTGATATCAAGCTGTTCAAGCCGGCTCACCGGCAATCAATTTTAACAGAGTAGAAGAATACGCGTGAAGTGCCTGCCGTACGGGGAGTTGACGGCAAGACGAAAGGGATGCGCGCACCTGTATATTCTTTATAATCCGACACATTAGTCAGAGATAAAGAAAAAGGCACATGTGCCCCTGCGGTGTATTCTTTGCATCCCGCTGTTGCATACGGAAAACCTCCTTGTGCATAACTCGGAATGCAGAAGGAGGTTTTTCTATGTCTATCATCAGAAAATTCGGCGATTCTTCCAAGGAGCTGTCCAATGTCAGAACGCTAGCCGTATGCGCGATGATGCTGGCGCTGCGGATCGTCCTCGGCATTTTCAGCAACTTTACCCTGGCGATCATGCCGTTTGTCAAAATCGGCTTCACCTTTATCCCCATCGTCATCACGGCATATCTGTTCGGCCCCGTTTGCGCCGGGATCGTCGGCGGCGCAGGAGATATCCTGTCGATCATCCTCGCGAATCCGACCGCCTTTTCCATCACGCCGGGGATAACGGTTTGCTGTATCATCGAAGGCATGATCTACGGAACGGTGCTGTATCGCTCTAAGCTGAAGCTGCGGAAGGTCATTATCGCAAAGGCTGCGGTACTTTTGCTCTGCCAGCTGCCGCTGTACACCCTGTTCCTCTGCTTTTTGATGAATATGCCGTACCTGACGCTGTTATGGTATCGCGCCGCGGTGCTGGTACCCTTTGCGGTCGTAGAAGTTTTGATCATCATGCTGTTAAGAAAGCCGCTGATGAAGGTACAGGTACAAGTGCATAAGAAATAAAGAGTCTCGAACGGCTCAGGATAACATAAGGAAAGCCCTCGGATCTGATCCGAGGGCTGTATTATTATTTGCTTTACTCCATCGCGCCTTTAATAAGAGCCATCAGCTCCTCATAGGTATCGCAGGCGGGGATATCGGGATAATCCGCCTTGATGCCGTCGGGAGCGCGGAACAAAAAGCCCGCCTTGCTCGCCTGGATCATCGCGAGATCGTTGAAGCTGTCGCCGGAGGCGATGGTCTCAAAGCCGCAGGACTGAAGCGCGCGGACGGTGGTCAGCTTGGTCTTTTCGCAGCGGAGATGATAATCGGTGATTCTGCCGTCAGGCGCGACGACCAGCTCGTTGCAGAAAATCGCAGGCCATCCGAGCTTTTTCATCAAAGGCTTTGCAAACTGGCTGAACGTGTCGCTGAGGATGACGACCTGTGTGGTCGCGCGCAGCTCGTCCATGAACTCCTTCGCGCCGGGCATGGGATCGATCTTGGCGATCGTTTCCTGAATCTCTTTGAGACCGAGACCGTGCTGATCAAGGATATCAAGACGGTATTTCATCAGCTTATCATAATCGGGCTCGTCACGCGTGGTACGCTTGAGCTCCGGGATTCCGGACGCCTCGGCAAACGCGATCCAGATCTCGGGAACCAATACGCCTTCCAGGTCTAAACAAGTAATATACATCGACATCTTCCTTTACTGTTTTTTACCTTTATATTAAACAACATCCATGTGCGTTTGTCAAGTAAAAGGGCTGTCGCGCTAAGAAACACGACAGCCCCTCAGAGTGTCATCCTGAGCTTTAGCGAAGGATCTTAAAGTGCAATCCATCCGATTAAGTTACACCTATCATGTGTCATCTGACGGAAAATCAAGCACTTTCAGATTCTTCGGCAACGCCTCAGAATGACAATATTATTTAGGACAGGCGCTGTTTTTTGTATTGATATCAGCCGTTAGCTTTATCGGGGTTGTAGTTATAATAATGGATCCAGGTTCCTGTGGTGCTGTCAGCGGTGAACGCTTCGTCATCGATGACGACCCAGATCTCGGGATAATCCTCGCAGGAGATCGGACCGTAGTCCTTGGTCTGCGGCTTACCGTTGCCCTGGTTGATGATAAAGTAGTAGTCAAGTCCGCCGGGAACCTTGATCTC
>CACZAW010000174.1:3883-6951 GCA_902779225.1 uncultured Ruminococcus sp.
TCGAAGGAGTTGATCGGAGTGGTGCCGCTGTAAGCCCATGCCCAGAGGTAGGGGTTCCAATCGAGGGAGCCGCTGTGCTTGATGTGGATTGTGACAGCATCCATCGAATAGGTGTAGTGGTAGGTTACGGTCACGTCGCCGGATGCAATGCCGGAGGCGTTAGCGGGAGTAGCGTCGAGCTTGTAGTAAGCGACAACCTCGGGCGTCGTTTCATATCTTTCGCCGAGTCGGACACGGACGGTGTTAGACTGGCGAATATTCTTCTCATTGCCTTCACGCACACCGATATACTCAGTGGTGATAGAGCAAACATTGACCGGCAGTTCTGCGAGGAAGCGCTGCAGCTTTGTCGCATCCAGAATATTGGTATCGCCGGAATAGTCGTAGTCGCCGCGCTTGATATGCTCTTCATCCAGTTTATCCAGTTCGGCGAGCCAGCGCTGAACACGGGTAGCGTCCATGATGGTGACATAGCTATCATCGTCTACGTCGCCCTTGGGAGCCGTAAAGGAATCGGGAACGAAATCGTCGTACATAAAGGTAACAGTGTTATCTTTATCCGAGAAGGTGCCGTCCGGATCACCGACGACGCTGTCAAGATCATACTCGATCGGGATCGAAGCGTCGGGAGAAACGGAATAACCGGCGCCGGGAGTACCGAGCAGAACCGTGGACAGCAGAACCTCTCCTGTGGGCTTGTAAACGCTGTTGACATTCAGCTTGGAGTAAGCGGACTTCAAGTTACACTTCTCGAAAGATTCCTTCTCAACTGCGATCAGCACAGAGGTTGCGGGAACATCAAACAAAATACCTTTGCACTCGCCGAGTTTAGTCACGCCGGCAGAGGTACCGTCGGCAACGATGACCCACTCGGTATCTTCGTTGATATCGGGATCAGCAGTCATTCTGAATTTGACGTCTTCATTTTTACCGTTGTAGATAACGGCGACCTTGCTCCACTCGCCCTCGGTCTTGTTTTCAACAGTATAACCTACAGTGAAAGCGGTAGCGCTGACAGAGGTGGTTCTGTAATACTTATAAGTGTCATCTTCGGCGTCGGTTTTGGGAGAAGTAAACGGAGAGAACGCCTTTCTCAGTTCGAACATACCTTTGTAATAAGAAACGAGATCAGCATTTGTCTCAAGGAGCGACCAGTCGATCATGTTAAGGGATGCAGCGGACTTATAGGAGTTCTCGTCGCCGTCCTTGGAACGACCCATCTCTTCACCTGCAAGGATAAAATCGATACCCTGGCAGGAGCTGATGATCGCCGCAGCGAGCTTGTTTTCTTTGATGCAATCCGCATAGCGCGCGCGATAATCGGCAGTGGTGCCGTGATCGCAGGCAACCAGCTTATCGTACAGCGTCATGTTATCGTGGCAGGAAGCGTAGGTTACGCACTGCTCGGGGCTGTACATCTCGCTATTGACAAAGCCCTTAGCTGTCGGGCCGTCAAACACGCCGGCCTTGACGCCGTCGCGGATCTGATCGTTGAAGAAACCGATACGCGGAGAGATATCCTTGGTGGTCTGCTGAGTGCACATAAAAGTATCGGTTCCGGCACAGGTAGTGGGATCGTAAGCAGTATTGCCGCCCCAGCCTTCGCCGTACATGATAATACCGGGGTCGATCTCATCCATGTCCTCGCGGATCATGTTCATGGTCTCGCCGTCATGGACGCCCATGAGGTCGAAACGGAAGCCGTCGATGTGATACTCAACGGTCCAGTAACGGAGCATATCGCGCATATACTTACGATACATCGCACGCTCGGAGGCGGTATCGTTGCCGCAGCCGGACTGGTTGGAATAAGCGCCGGTGGACTGTACTCTGTAATAATACTCGGGAACAGAATAAGTGAACGAACCATCGATCGAATAGGTGTGGTTATAAACAACGTCCATGATAACGCCGATGCCCGCGTCATGGAGCGCTTTGATCATCTGCTTGCACTCGTTGATACGAACGTTGCCGTCATAGGGGTTGGTGGAATAAGAACCCTCGGGAACGCCGTAGTTCTTCGGGTCATAGCCCCAGTTGAACTGGTCAGGAGCACCCGCCTCGTTAACGGTCGCAAAATCATAGAAGGGGTTGATCTGAACATGGGTCACGCCGAGTTCCTTCAGATAATCAACACAGGTAGCGATTTTGCCCTCGCCGTTGAGGGTCGTGCCTTTCTCGGTGAAAGCGAGGAATTTGCCGCGGTTAGCGGCAGAAACGCCGGAGCTCTCGCTCCAGGAGAAGTCTTTTACCTGAACTTCCCAGATGATCGCTTCGGTCTGCGCATCGGCATAGACACAAGTATCTTGGTCCCAACCGGCGGGATCGGTCGCTTTGAGGTCAACTACCATGGAACGGTCGCCGTTGACGCCGACAGCCTTGGAGTAAACGTCCTGTGTCTCATGGGTGACAGTATTGGTGCTGTTGACGATATGATCCGGATTGGTGATGGAATAGGTGTAATAGGTATTGGCGATGTCGCCGGACACGGTAACAGTCCATACGCCGGTCCATTTACTGCCGTCCATCAGCTTAACCATGTCGGTGGTGCCTAAATCAGCCGCGCCGGCTTCCTTATCGGAACCGGTAGCATAGCGATTGAGCTTACACTCCGTCGCCAGAGGCGCCCATACCTTAAAGGTAGTAGCCGTGGGCGTATAGATCGCGCCGAGCTCGCCGTCGTAGGCATATTCCGAATCGAGAGCCATTGCCGCTAGGCTGTATGGATTGTTGTTCACGGCGGCAGCAGATACTGAGATAACCGCTACGCTGAACATCGAAACAACCAGCGCCAATGTCAGGACAAGGGATATGACCTTTTTTGTGTGTTTCATTGATTTTCCTCCTTATGAATAAAATAAAAATGAAGACCTATACCAACCGGCAGATGCCGGTATATGAACGTACATTACTCGTCGATCTCGATCGACTCGATCTTTTTGCGCTTGCTCCTGCCGGAGAAGTAGAAGATGACAGCCGCAAGCAGCATCACCGAAACGCCGCCGATGATATAGAAGGGAATCATGTTGACGACTTTCTTTTCATAGTTAACGAAGATGTTTGCCTCG
>CACZAW010000175.1 GCA_902779225.1 uncultured Ruminococcus sp.
GGTATCGAGGTCGGTGTGACCGCGGCTTTCAAACTGTTCGGTATCCTCGTAGCCGAGCGCCTCCTCAAAGGTCTCCGGCTCTTCCTCGGGTACTTCCTCTCCCCTCTCGCGCGCCAAAGCAAGCTCGCGCTGTCGGCGGCGCTCCTGCAATCTGCGGCGGTTAGCGGCGTTGCGGCGGCGATACAGGATCGTAAGACCGAACGCGAGGATTGCCAGCATCCCGACCCATAACAGCAGCCGCCACCATTCAAAGATCGGCCCGGTGGTGCGCACGATGTTGTCAAACTCCAGCGAGTTTGCCATATTGGTCAGCACCTTTGACTCGGAGGGAATGATCTCCTCATCGTATTTCTGGAGCAGCAGATCGATCTGCATCCCGTTGATAACGGTATTGCTCTGCTCAAAAAACAGCTTCTTTCCCCCGTCGGCAGTCTGACCGGCTGAATCGAAGAAGATGTTATTGCTGTGCTTGACCTCCACGGCGGATTCGACCGAGGGGTCGCTCTTGATATTCTCGAGGATGTCCTTGCGCTCCGAGGGAGATATATCGGAGTAATTGTTGATCGTTTTGCTCTCGTCGGAGGTAGTGACGATCAGACTGATAAAAAAGGTCTGATCGGGATCGTAGGCGCGCAGGTAAATATCGGAGTTTTGGAATGCGATCAGGGTCTCGTCATAGCCGAGCTTCAAGGCGCTGAACGCAGGATCATCGCTTTCGCTGTCGCGCGTGATGACATAATAATCGCGCGGAACGCTGACGGACATTTTCAGATCGTCAAAGCGATATTTTTCATCCAGCGCGGAAACGCTGAGCGCAAACGCAAACAGTAAGATAAGCGCCGTAAGCATTGCGGCGATCCGCTTCGGCAGCTTGCGAACCAATATTTACCCCTCCCCTCCGAAAAAGATGTAAAACTTCGGCGTCCGGACTTTCGACATAAAAGCCCAGATTAACCTATTTTAATACATTATATTCCCCTTATCGGCAAAACGCAAGAGGAAAATGCTGTTTTTTTCGGAAAGGACGTCGGCAATACCTGCCGAACGATCGCCCGCAGGCTCTCATAAGATATCTGAAACCGACGCGGCGCGATTTCTAATCCATGTAGTCGTCATATAAAAAATCAGCCCAATAATACTGGCTCATATATTCGTTCTGGTAAGCGTTGACCGCGCCCGCGTCCAACTCCTTGAAACGGTAGTAGTCGCAGTCGAGCACCTCGGGATTGACCGCAAGAGCGTTATAGCTGCGCACCACCGCCTCTTCGGCGCCGACCGCCTTCAGACTCTTGATCATCGCGTAGATATAGGTTTGCAGCAGGTTTTGCAGCTTTTTTTCATAAGGCTCATCCTCAAAAATCGCGGCAAAAATCTCCCTTGTGGTGCAGGAGCTGCCCTGCTTATGGACTAGGTATGCAAATACCTCTTTCGCCTTGCTGCGCTCAAAACGAACGTGCGCGCCGTCGGGCGTGAAAACATCAAAGTTGCCGAAGCACTGCACACGCAAAAGCGCGTTGCTCTTCGGTGTGATCGGGAACCGCAGATCCGCTAGCTCCCGTTCGATCTTTTCCTTGGTGACAGGCTTCATGATATAGCCGGAGGCGTGCAGACGCATGGCGTCGCCCGTGTAATCCGAAAAACCGGTCACAAAAATGATATTCATTTTCGGATTGACCGCCTTTAGCTCTTTTGCCAGCTCCACTCCGTTCATCCCGCGCATATGGATATCGAGAAAAGCGATGTCACAGCCGTTTTGCTTAGCCGCTTCCAGTAGCTCGCGCGGCTTTCGGAAGGCGGACACCTCCGCGTCGGGCTTCGCTTTTTTCACGGATATTTCCAGCATTTGCAGAGCCAGCGGCTCGTCATCTACACACATGATCCTCATTGTGGCTGTCCCTCCTTCGGCAAGATTACCCTTGCGGTCGTTCCTTCGCCGATCACGCTTGTGATCTCAACATATGCGCCGCACATATCATGCAGGCGTTTCTTCGTATTTTCCATGCCGACGTGCGTCCTGCCGTCGTTGGGCTTCGGCGCCTCGGTGTCAAAGCCGACGCCGTCGTCCGTTATGATGACCTCATAGGCGGTATCCGTTTCTTTGGTTGCCACGGTAACGGTGCCGCCGTCCTCTTTCATCCCGACGCCGTGCTTGACGGCGTTTTCCACCAGGGGCTGGATACTCAGCAGCGGCAGCTGAAAATCAACCGTCTGAATATCATATTCGATGTTCAGCAGATCGGCGAACCGCATCTTTTCAATATATAAGTACTTCTTCAAATGATCAAGCTCTGTTGCAAACGGTACAGGCGTTGTCTGATGGAGCGAGTCCATATTTCCGCGCAGATAATCGGCAAAGGTGATCGTCGCCTCCTGCGCCCGATCCGGATCGATCTGGCACATCATGGCGATCGACGTCAGCGCGTTGTAGATAAAGTGCGGTCGGATCTGGCTGACCATCACGCCCACCTTCGCTTCATACAGTTCCTTCTGCATCTGCTGATAGCGGATCGCTTCTTTATACTGGAACCGCAGATCGCCGATCAGCCGCACGATCTGCACGATCATGGTGATCGCCAGACCGTAGTTGAAGTAGTGAGCGCCCGGCAGATGGACGAATTGATCGAGAACGTCGATCGCGACCGTCAGAAGCAGCGGCAGCCATGACAGCAGGAAGAAGAGCGCGTTGCGGTTGTCCTGCTTCTCAAAGCAGAGCAGCACGATCATCGCGACGATACAGACCGCCGCGGCGATATGCATCGTCATGGAAGAGGCGTTAAGATCGCAGACATGGCTCAGATGCAGCACAAAAACGGTGATCGCAAAGCTGAGGTAAACGGTCGCGGCGATATTGGCGCCGATGCGCGTTCCGGCGCTGCGCATATTGGATTTGAAATAGAACAGCACCGCGGCAACAAAGCCGTATCCTATGACTTTATCAAGCATCATACAGACCGTCGGATCGTTGATCCACAGGTTCAGATAACCGCTGACCTGCTGCATGATCATATACAGTCCCCATAAAAAGCTGAGGAATCCGAAGGCAAGATACTTATAATCGATCTTTCCGAGGATAAAGCTCGCCACGGGGAAAAAGAACAATCCGAAAAAGCACACCAAAGAGAACAGCAATATGGGCGGCAGCGCGTCATAGAAGAAGCGCAGATACATCCCCTCGCTGTAATATGCCGTAATGTCAACACATTCGCTGAAGCTGACCAGCATATCCTGATAGGGATACTCTACCTCAAAAATCAGCTCCGAGTCCTCGGTGACGTCGGCGCCCCCAGTGAGATAGTCGGTATAAACCGTTTGCACACGGTAACCGGGCGTATCGGGCATATCCAGCGCCATCGGCCTGTCGGTGAGGGAATGCTCATAAGCGAGCTTGGCTTCCTCAAAGCTATAGCTCGCGATCGCGGTGCCGTCGGTCGTTTTCAGCGAATACCACACATTTTTGGATGAAACAGTCACGCTGCCGAAATACAGCAGGAGCTTTTGCGGCGCTTTGCCCTTGAATACGATCTTGTGAAAGTGATCGTTGATGGGGTTGTCGGGATCGATCGGCTTCCATTCGCCGCCGTCTACGGAATATTCGCCCTCCAAAAACATCGACGGCGTTTTGTAGATATCCATGCTGACATAATAGCGCATGCCGATCCATACCGCGCTCGTGAGCATCAGAAGCATCAGCACGACGCTTACCGCTGTCCAGATCCTTCCACCGATGATCTTCATCATTCAGGTGCCCCCCTTTCCGATTTTTCTTCATTATAACATAGGGATCGGGGAATGAAAAGTTAAAAAAA
>CACZAW010000176.1 GCA_902779225.1 uncultured Ruminococcus sp.
AACCAGGCGGAGAACTATTTTAACACTATCGACATGACTGCCGGTCAGGCAGATCAGATCCTCGCTGTTATCAAGGACGGCAAGGCTCAGCTCGAGGCTACAGGCGCTAAGAATATTGCTGACTGCACTATCGCTCAGAAGCAGCAGTTGATGGACACCCTCAAGAAGGTAATGGCTCCCGTAAACGGAACCGCTTCCTATGACAAGTCCACCAAAGAGGTCACCCTCAAGGACGAGAAGGGCGAGGTCATCTTCAAGGCTGTTCCTACTCTCGTTGCCAAGGACGGCAAGCCCGGCGTTGACACCGACGGCAAAAAGACCGACGGCGGCGTCATCAAGACCACAGGTGCTTCCGCTAACACCGTTGTTATGGTAGTTATCGGTGCGGCTGCTCTTGTTGCAATCGCGGGCTGCGTCTTCTTCGTAGTGAAGAAGAGAGGCTAATGTCTGAGCACAGAAGACACAGACACAATAAAAAAGCTAGTGGGAAGAGTTTTGTGGTTCTTCCCATTATCTTTTTTATAGGTATATTCACAGTATTGTATGTTGCGCTCACGCCGGCGTTCGGTCCTCTTGCTTCCGCGGTCGGCAGTCTTTTCTCCGATACGGAGAAGGATTATTCCACATCATACAAGAATATCTTTGTGCCTGTGATTGAGGAAACTACCTTCGCTGTCAGCGAGGAAAAAAAGCAGGAAACACACCAGGAGACGACGCAGAAGACCGTGGACATCGAGGACGTCGTTTTTCCGAATTACGGCAATCAGTTCGGCGACATACGGATCCCCGACTGCGGCGTTGAGTGTCCTCTGTTCCTCGGCGACGGCGATATCGCGCTGCGCAACGGCGTTGGCGTCTACTACGGAAGCGGAATACCCGGCTACGGCAAGACTGTCCTTGTTGCCGGTCATAACAACACCTTCTTCAACGGACTTAAAAACGCCGCTCCCGGACAGGAGATATACATCCGTACCAGCTACGGCAATTTTGTCTATACGGTCAAGGAGACTGCGGTGAAGGATTCGCTTGACGTTACGGCGTACGATCTCGCCGCGGATCAGGAAAGCCTGATATTGTATACCTGCTATCCGTTCGATGAAATCGGTCTTACCTCACAAAGATTTTTTGTCTATGCCGACTATACGTCCGGCGTGGTGATCGACAAGGATACAGAATAAGGAGAATCAATTTCTATGAGCAAAAAACCAACGTCCAGCAGGATCAGAGAAGTTGTTTTCGGCATTCTGTCTTTTTTTCTGTCCTTGCTTTTTACGATGTTTTCCTTCAGCCTTGTCATTGGCTCCACCGTCCTGAACAAGAACGCGTGGATCGACTCCATGAACCGCTGCGGTTACTTCAATGACAAGACCACCGAGGTGCGTAACAAGCTGAGGGATCTCACCTACGCGAGCGGCTTGAAGGAGGACTTCTTTGACGGCGTAGTTGATGAGATAATGGTGACGGAGGATACCTATAATTATATTGAAGGGTATTTTGAGGGAACCACAACGGTCGTTGACGGTACCGCCTTCCGGCAGAAGATATCCGTCGCGCTGGACGATTACATAAAGGAAACCGGCCAAAAGGCTTCGGCGGAGCAGGTGAGCGAGCTTGTCAAGCAGGCGAAGCATGTTTACACCGCAACCGTATCGTTTGTCGGCATCGGCGCGATTTCCGTCTATTTTCTGGCGGCAAAAAAGGCTTTGCCTTTCGTTCTGGCAGGCATCATAATTCTTGCGCTGGGTCTGATTGCCGTGCTGTTTTTCTGCAATAAATGGAAGCACCGCGCGATGAAATTCTATTATTACGCGACCGCAGGCGCGTTTCTGGCTAACTTCGCGCTTGCACTCTTTATGACGGTCAACAAGGGAGCGAAAAACATCAATCTTGAGTATCGCTCCGTATATAACTTCGTGGTCAGCTTTGTCAACAGCGTCAACGTGATGTTCTGGATCTGTACAGCGTTGTTCCTGTTGCTTTCAGTCGCCCTGTTTTTTGTTTACCGTCGGTTGTTTTATAAAGCCTCCAAAAAGAGCAGCACTTAAAGCTGCTCTTTTTTTGCGCATTATTTCACAGGATTGTTTAGAATTGAATACACATTGCGTTGGGGAAAACAGGTAAATTTGTTAATCCCCATAAAAAACAGTTGGAGAAAAGTTTTTTGCGCGGTTTGACTTGATTATTGAGTGAGAATAGTGTATCATATGAAAAGATAAGCGGAAAACGGACTGTGAATTGTCCCTGCGACCATGATAAGGTAGGTAGTAAAATGGAACAAAAAGATGAAGTTGTTATTTCCCTGAAGGGCATTTGGGGGATATTGAGAAAAAACCTGATATTTATTATCATTACTTGCTTGCTGTTTTCGCTGGCGGCTTTTTTTGTGACTAAGTTCTTTATTGAGAAGAAGTATACCTCAAAGCTGTCGCTGTATGTCGATACTACGGAAACGGACGACAGCAAGATCAATCCGCAGTACTCACTGAATATGCAGACCTACGCGCAGCGTCTGGTCGCAACATATATCAGAATGCTCGATACGACCTCGTTCTACACGGCGGTCTCGGAGAGCCTTGATGAAAAGTATTCTCCCGCCGAGCTGAGCAGCATGATATCATTTAAGAGCGACGAGAACACAGAGATCTTTGACGTATACGTCACGACCACCTCACCGACTGAATCCAAGCTGATCGGCGACGCTGTCGGAGAGGTCGCTCCCGCCACGATCGCCAGCCTCCGTTCCAACGCGAACCTCAAGGTCTGCGATCCCGCGCAGATCCCCACCGGTCCCTCGAGTCCGAACACGGTGCGCAACGTACTGATCGCCTTCGCGGTCGCGCTGGTGCTTTCGCTCGCGGTTTCGTTCATCAGATACTTCGCAGACAAGAAGATCAAGTATGACGATGAAATGAGCGAGATCCTGGGCATTCCCATTCTGGCAACGATCCCGAATTTCAATGATTATGTCAACAAGAAAAACAAAGCGTGAGGATGGGGTGAAAGAGATGAAAGATAATAAAAAAGAGGTCAAGGACCCGAAGATGGCGCCTGCCTCCAAGAAGAATAAAAACCTGATTGATCTTGAAACCATCGAATTCCATATAAGAGAATCCTATAAGGCGGCAAGAACAAATATCGTTTATTCCATCATCAAGAAGGGCTGCAAGAAGATCTCCTTTACCAGCGTTTCCAAGAGTGAGGGAAAGACGATCACCTCTGTCAACATCGCTATTGCTCTGGCGAAGCAGGTCAACACAAAGGTGCTGATCATCGACTGTGACCTCAGACGTCCTCAGGTGCACAACCTCCTGTCGATCGAGCCCGCACCGGGCGTGACGAACTTCCTCAACGGCGAGTGCGACAAAGAGGCGATCATCAAGCCCACAAAGGTGGAGAACCTCTTTGCGGTCCCCTGTGGCGCGATCCCGCCGAACCCCTCGGAGCTTCTTGAGAGCAGCGATATGCATGACTTTATCAAGAACGCCGAAAAGGAATATGATTTCATTATTTTTGACACACCTCCGGTTGGCGTTGTCGTAGACGCCCTGCCTATCGTCAAGCAGACCGACGGTGTAGTGCTGATCGTCAAGCATAATCACACAACATATCCCGGCTTGAAGCGTATCGTTGAAACCTTGAGCAGAAACAACGCGAAGATTCTCGGTATCGTGGTCAACGGAGTTGACACGCTCAAAACCGGTAAAGGAGGTAAGCTGTTTGGCGGTTACGGATATGGATATGGGCATGAAGGAACAGGAAAAGTATTGTATCGTCAACGGTGTAAAATACTATGTTGACGAAAAAAAAGCATACAGTGTCGTGAAGCGGGTATTTGACGTAGCCGCTTCTCTGACGGCGTTGATATTGTTTTTTTGGGTTTTTGCCATTATTGCGCTTGTCATCAAGCTCAATGACGGAGGTCCTGTCTTTTATGTCAGCAAGCGTGTAGGCAGATTCGGAAAAGAGTTTGATTTCTACAAGTTCCGCAGCATGCATGTGAATGCCGAGGAGATGCTCGGCGACCTTCTCTCGCAGAACGAGACCAGCGGTCAGCTGTTCAAGATGAAGAACGATCCGCGCATCACGCGCGTCGGTATGTTCCTGCGGAAAACCAGCCTGGATGAGCTGCCCCAGCTCTTCAATATCCTCAAGGGGGATATGAGCTTTGTGGGCCCGCGTCCTCCGCTGGTGAGAGAGGTCGAGAATTATACCGAGTATTCCATGCAGCGCCTGAGTGTGATAGGCGGTCTGACCTGCTACTGGCAGATCAGCGGAAGAAGCGAGATAGACTTCAACGGCATGATCAAGCTCGATATGCAGTATATCAGCGAGCGCAGCGTGCTTACGGATCTTAAGATCCTGTTCAAGACGATTCCTGCCGTCATTAAGGGCGACGGCGCGTATTGAAAAAAATATGATGATAAAGGGAGCAGTGACCGTTTTATGTACCTGCTCCTTCTTTTGTGTACAATACCGTGAGACTTACTTCTCCTCCGGCGGATGTACCGGCAAAAAGCATGAAACTTAGCGCCGATTCCGAGGTTTTCTAATGATTTATCCAGTTGAAAAAAGAACGATAATGTGATATAATAATAAAGTATGAGCAATTGCGTATGCAATGCAAGAAAGGTGTGATTTTGCATGAACGAAACGTCGAAATATACGATCGCGGTAGCCGGTACGGGCTATGTCGGTCTGTCGGTCGCAACGCTTCTTTCACAGAACAACAAGGTTTACGCGGTGGATATAGTTCCCGAAAAGGTCGAGCTGATCAACAAGAGGAAATCACCGATCCAAGATGAATATATTGAGCGCTACCTCGCGGAGAAGGAGCTGGATCTGACCGCGACGCTGGACGCGGAGTCGGCGTATTCCAAGGCGGATTTCGTCGTGATCGCCGCTCCCACCAACTACGACAGCAAGCGCAACTACTTTGATACCTCGGCGGTGGAGACGGTCATTGACTTGGTGAAGCGCTGCAATCCCGAGGCTGTGATGGTGATAAAGAGCACTATCCCCGTGGGCTATACCGAGCGCATCAGAAAAGAAAAGGGCTGCGGGAACATCATTTTCAGCCCGGAGTTTCTCAGAGAATCCAAGGCGCTTTACGACAATCTCTACCCGTCAAGGATCATCGTCGGCACTGATATGAACGACGAGAAGCTGGTAAAAGCGGCGCACACCTTTGCGGGATTGCTCCGTGAGGGCGCGATCAAGAAGGACATCGATACGCTGTATATGGGACTTACCGAGGCGGAGGCGGTCAAGCTG
>CACZAW010000177.1 GCA_902779225.1 uncultured Ruminococcus sp.
TTTTTGTCGGAATAATGCTATAATCACGACAGATGTTTCGATAAAGGAGTAATCCTATGGACCCGAAAGGAACAGGCAAATTTATCGCGAAGCTGAGAAAAGAGAAGAACCTCACCCAAATACAGCTTGCCGAAAAACTGCAGGTGACTAACAAAGCGGTTTCCAAGTGGGAGACCGGTAACGGTTACCCCGATATTGATTCGCTGCTTGCTTTGAGCAAGGTGTTCGATGTTTCGGTCAATGAGCTTTTATCCGGCAAGCGGCTTCGGTCTCCTCGCGCTGAACGCGACGCTCAAAAGGCCGTAGCAGCGGAATTTCTCCAAACAGAGAAAAAACGAATACACTCTAAATGGACGATCATCGGACTGACCCTCCTGATCGTGGTCAGTATAGTGATCAAGGGATTCTCGATGCTCGTAGATTTCCGCCGCCTTCAGGAACACTATGCTCCCGATACCGGTTGTGTGATCGCCGAGGATTACGCATCAATGACGATCTACGGTACAAAGTACGTCAAGGTGTTTGAAGACTGTTACGGCATAGTCGAGTGGGATGAGGCGCTTTTCGACAGACCGATGGTAGGGGACAAATCGAGCGATGAAGAAGCGGTTTATTCCATCAAGTATTGCGACGACTATGATATGGTTTGTCTGATCGATCCGAAGTGGGAGATGGAAAAGGGACTATACTGCCGCGAGGATAAGGTAAAAGAGTATACCGAAAAGTTTAACGATACGAAACCGGCAGTGTATTGCCTGCTGATTAACGGATATCCGAAAGTGTGGGCTGACGTCTCTGCCGATGTGCAGGAATACTTAGAGACTTTCAACAGAAACAAACTGGGTACCTGCCCTGACGAAGGCTTTGAAAAAGCAACGGAAATCGGCATGAGAGCAAAGGATTCTCCGTTTATTCAGCCTGTAGGCGATATATCAAAATATTCCGGAAAGTATTATTTCGGACGCTGGTATGACGATTGGGGAACAACCAAGTATGTTCGCCTGCCGAAAAGACTGTACGAAGAGCTGGACAGCTTATTTAAAAGAATTAAGGACTGAGAGGAAAAGTATGCAGCCTCAGAAGATCATCCATCCGATCCCTCCGCTGTATGATGCGGAGTCAAAAATCCTGATACTCGGGTCGTTTCCGTCGATCAAATCCCGCGAGGCGATGTTTTTCTACGGACATCCGCAAAACCGCTTCTGGCGGCTGCTTGCAAGCCTGTTCGATGAGCCTGCTCCAACAACGATCGAAGAGAAAAAGACGCTTGCGCTCAGTCACCATATCGCGCTGTGGGACAGTATTCGATCCTGCACGATCACCGGCTCGTCCGACAGCTCGATCCGCGACGTCGTCCCGAACGATCTATCGATCATTCTGGATAACAGCCGTGTGGAGCGCATCTTCTGCAACGGCGCGCTTTCGCATAAAATGTATATGAAGTATATTTTCCCGATCACCGGCATCGAAGCGGCAAAGCTGCCCTCCACCAGCCCCGCCAACGCCGCCTACAGCATGGAACGGCTTGAGAAGGAGTGGCGGGTGATTACCGAAGGTGTCAACAGCAGGACAAATCCTTGACATTCGTAAAATGATATTGTAGAATAAATAGGCAATAAGCGCCAATAGCTCAGCAGGATAGAGCGTTCGCCTCCTAAGCGAAAGGTCGGGGGTTCGAATCCCTTTTGGCGCGCCAAATAAACGGGACACCCATTCGGGTGCCCCGTTTATTTTGTGAGCATAGTATCAGAATGCGCCGGACATCTGTTCAATATATTCTTAGTTCAAAGTCACTGTTATTCTCTCTTGTGAATATCGGACTATTGCAAGAATTGTTTATCAACTAATCGAAAAAACAAAAGGCGATTCAGCGTAGAAAGAGATAATAACTGTTGAACATCGGGAAGGGAAAAATAACAGAAAAATAACAAGAATAATACTTGATCTCTATTTACCTATTGACATAGTAGGCAAATGGGTTTATAATAAGCGGGACAGGAGGAAGTATTATGAAAATATATGCAGATAATGCCGCGACGACTCAGATGAGCCGCACGGCGATCGACGCGATGACAGATTGTATGGCTTCCTATTTCGGCAATCCGTCCAGTCTGTATACCATCGGTCAAAAAGCAAAGGAAAAACTCGAAGAGGCGCGCGCTGAGATCGCACAGCTGATCAACGCAAAGCCCGGAGAGATCTTTTTTACATCCGGCGGCAGCGAGGCGGACAATCAGGCGATCCTATCCGCCGCTGAAATCGGAAAGCGCAAGGGCAAAACCCATATCATTTCCACATCCATCGAACATCACGCCGTCTTGCATACGCTCAAAAAGCTGGAAAAGCAAGGCTTTGAGGTCACGCTTCTGCCGGTCGGGGAGAGCGGGATCGTTTCCGTTGACGAGGTCAAAAACGCGATCCGCGACGATACCTGTCTGGTAACGGTGATGACGGTCAACAACGAGATCGGCACCATCCAGCCGATCACCGAGATCGGCGCTGTCTGCCGTGAGCGCGGCGTCTTGTTCCATACCGATGCGGTTCAGGCGGTCGGACACCTGCCGATCGACGTTGAGGCGATGCACATCGATATGCTGTCAGCCTCAGCGCACAAATTTCACGGTCCCAAGGGCGTAGGCTTCCTGTATGCCAAGAAGGGCGTTCGCCTTTCCAATCTGATCGAGGGCGGCGCGCAGGAGCGCGGCAAGCGCGGCGGAACCGAGAACCTCCCCGGGATCACGGCGATGGCGGCGGCGCTGAAGGAATCCGTCGAAAAGATGGATACTGTCGCAGAGCGCCTGACGCCCATCCGCGATTATCTCATCAAAGGTCTTTCAAAGATCCCTCACAGCGCGCTCAACGGAGACAGGAACGCCAGAGTCTGCAACAATGTCAACTTCTGCTTTGAGGGGATCGAGGGCGAATCCTTGTTGATCCTTCTCGATCAAAAGGGGATCAGCGCCTCGTCCGGCAGCGCCTGCACCTCCGGCTCGCTGGATCCCAGCCATGTGCTGCTGGCGATCGGACGTGTGCATGACGTCGCTCACGGCTCGCTGAGATTGAGCCTCGGTGAAGACGCGACCCTTGAAGAAGCGGACTATATCATCAGCGCCGTCAGCGAGGTCGTCGCTTATCTGCGCGGCTTCTCACCGATCTGGCGCGATCTGACAACAGGTAAAAAAGAATTCATTTTATAGGAGGATAACGATGGCTTTATACAGTGAAAAAGTAATGGATCATTTTCTGCATCCGCGCAACGTCGGCGTCATCGAGGATGCCGACGGCGTCGGCGAGGTCGGCAACGCGAAGTGCGGCGATATCATGAAAATGTATCTCAAAATAGAGGACGATACGATCAAAGACGTCAAATTCGAGACCTTCGGCTGCGCGAGCGCGATCGCTTCCAGCTCGATGGCGACCGAGCTGATCAAGGGTCAGAAGCTGGAGGACGCGATGGCGCTGACCAATAAGGCGGTAGCCGAGGCGCTCGACGGTCTGCCGGATTATAAAATGCATTGTTCCGTGCTTGCGGAAGAGGCGATACAGTCTGCATTGGAGGACTATAAAGCAAAAAATCCGGAAAAATTTCCAATAACCTATTGACATAGTAGGTAAGTGGTGTTATAATGCAGATACACTAACGAAAGGAGATCCCAAAATGTTTACTGTCGCAACGCGCAAGCAGAATACAATGATGTGGTGTCGAATGCTG
>CACZAW010000178.1 GCA_902779225.1 uncultured Ruminococcus sp.
TGATACATTGGTAGAGATTGCGAAACGCCACGGCGGTCATGATAACATCACCGTCACGGTAGTATACTGAGGATTGGAGTGAGTCACATGGATAAATATACCGGTAAGAAGCTCGACGGCAGATATGAGATCCGCGAGTTGATCGGCGTAGGCGGTATGGCAAATGTATATCACTGCTATGATACGATCGACGCACGTGAAGTTGCGATCAAGATATTAAAAGATGAATTTTTGGACAACGAGGATTTTATCCGCCGTTTTAAGAACGAGAGCAAAGCGATCGCCGTATTGAATCATCCGAACATCGTCCGCGTCTATGACGTCAGCTTCGGCGATATGATCCAATATATTGTTATGGAATATATCGACGGCATCACGCTCAAGGAATATATCGATATGCAGAAGGTGCTCGACTGGAAAGAGACCGTGCACCTTACCGTCCAGATCTTAAAGGCGCTGCAGCACGCGCATGAGAACGGCATCGTCCACCGCGATATCAAGCCGCATAACATCATGCTGCTGCAGGACGGCACCATCAAGGTTACGGATTTCGGTATCGCGCGTTTTTCATCGAACGCGACCCGCACCATGACCGAACAGGCGATCGGTTCCGTCCATTACATCGCTCCCGAGCAGGCGAGAGGTGAAAAGACCGACGGCAAGACCGATATCTATTCCGTCGGCGTCATGATGTATGAGATGCTGACAGGCAAGCTGCCGTTTGACGGCGATTCCGCTGTTTCGGTTGCTTTGATGCAGCTGCAGGCAAAGGCGCGGCGTCCCCGCGAGATCAACCCCGATATCCCCGAGGGGTTGGAGGAGATCACCGTTAAGGCGATGCAGAAAAACCCCGACGATCGCTATCATTCGGCTCTTGAGATGCTCTCCGATATCGAGCGCTTCCGCCTGAATCCCGGTATCGTTTTCAACTATCAGTATCCCGGCGAAAAGTCACGCAGCAAAACAACAGAGAATCCCAGGAAAAGCAAACCGACGCCCAAGGATAAAGGGGAAGAGTCTGTTCCCGAAAAGATGATGTATGATGATGACGCGCCTGTTCGCAGCCCCGCTCTGTCGGCGCTCAAAGGCATCATCATTTCCGCAGTGCTCGCTTTACTGGTATTCGGCGGTATCGCGCTGTATAACGATTATAGGGATTCGCTCCCCGAAGAGATCGAGGTTCCCGATTTTGTCGGAATGTCTGTCAGAGAGGCGAATGAAGTCAGCGAGGGCAAGTTTAACTTTACGCAGGAATACCGCTACAGCGCTGCGATCCCTGTTGATACTATCATTGAACAGAATCCCGCAGGCGGCTCCAAAAAGGTGCAGGAAGGCTCTACGATCGAATTAGTCGTCAATTCTGCTGACACCGAGGTCGTTGTTCCGTATGTCAATACCACGATCGGTACCGACGAGATCGTCGCGCATCTTGAAGCAGTCAACCTCGTGCCGAAGGTTTTATATGTACAAAGCGAGCAGACCGCGATGAAGGTCGACTCCGTTTATCCGCCCGCCGGATCCACCATGAAGATCGGCTCGGCTGTTTATGTCTTTATTTCCAAGGGAATCACCAAGAAGCCTGTTGCGATGCCTTCTATCAAGGGCTATACCGCAGAAGAAGCGATTAAGATGCTCAGCGACGTCGGTATCACCGACTACACTGTTGAGTATGACGAGTATATCGAGGCGGGTAAGGATGAGGTCGTGCGCCAGAACCCGATGCCCGGCAGTGAGATCTCGCCTGATTATAAGGTGACGATCATCTGCTCTAAGGGCGAGCATAAGGACAAAACCCAGACCGTTCTTGTCGATCTGCCGAAGGATGAAAAGAGCGAGGTGCGAATGACGGTTCTGATCAACGGCGCAGTCGATCAGGATAACAGCAAGGACGTCATCCCCGCCTACAGCCCGACCTATACGCTGAAATTCAAAGCTAAGGACGACGCTAACGTCGTTGTACTTCTGGATGACCAGAAGTACCGCGAGTATACTGTCAAATATGATAACGGGTATGTCGAGTTGGTCAGCACCTATCCCTATACGATCAAGTCCTCCGCTACCGAGGCGCCGACTCCCGAGTATGTCGAACCCGAACCGCAGACAGAGTATGCGCCCGAAGTGATCGATGAGAGCAACCCCTCCGAAGTCGAGGAAACCGTAGTGTATGACGAAGAGGGCGTAGCCGAATTATGATAAAAACCCAAGGACTGATAACTAAGATTACCGGCGGCTTCTATTATGCAGAAGCCGCCGACGGCATACATGAGTGCAAAGCGCGCGGCGTTTTTCGTAAGAGAGGTACTTCACCGCTGGTAGGCGACAGGGTAGATATCACCGTACCGGATGACGGATACTGCTCGATCGACGCGATCCATCAGCGCAAGAATTCGCTGGTTCGTCCGGCAATAGCAAATCTTGATATCCTGATGATCATCAGCTCGGTCATGGAACCGAACGCGAACCTGTATCTGATCGATAAGATGACCGCCGCCGCCGTCAGCAAGGATATCGAGCCGGTGGTCGTCTTTACCAAAACGGATCTCGGTTCGGCTCAAGAGATGACGGATATATACCGCAAGGTCGGTATCCGCGCATTTGAATTTTCTTCCGTTGATCAACGCGGCTTGGAGGATATCAAGGCGGTGCTGAAAGATAAGGTCACTGCCTTTTGCGGTAACTCCGGCGTCGGAAAATCGACCTTATTGAACGCGCTGTTTCCGGAACTCGATCTGCAGACCGGAGAGATCAGCGATAAGCTCGGCCGCGGCAGACATACCACCCGCACCGTTGAACTCTTCAAAAAGCACGGCGGTTATATCGCGGATACGCCCGGCTTTTCCACTGTGGATATCGAGCGTTTTGAGCTGATCCGCAAGGACGAGCTGAAATTTGCGTTTCCTGAATTTGAATCGTATTTCGGTACCTGTCAGTTCAATTCATGCAACCATTTGTGTGAAAAGGGCTGCAAAGTGATCGAAGCGGTCGAAGAGGGGATCATCCCGAAGTCCCGCCATGACAGCTATGTCAGGATGTATGACGAGGTCAAGGATATCAAGGATTGGCAATTATAAATCAATATATATGATAAAACGGAGAGTACATCATGGTACTCTCCGTTTTATCAATGGTGGAGACTGCTTATGTGAGCTTTTGACGTACATATAACCTCGTCTTAGGAGCGCCCGGCGGACGCCATAGGCTTCATCTACGCTCTCCCTCAAAACAGTCCGCCGGACTGTTTTGACCGGCGCTTGGAGCGCTGTTGTGCAGACGGGACCCCATAACGCCCCGCGTTATGGGGAGAGGAGGAATCGCCACATGAGGTCGAGGGACAGCCGAACAGGCTGTCCCTGCCGAATACGGCGAATGACGACGAGGCACGCTCGCCTTCAAGTCCAGCAGTCTCCACGTTGCTTGAATAATTGAAAAGAGGGAGTATCTGAAGTACTCCCTCTTTTCAATGGTGGAGACTGCTGGACTTGAACCAGTGACCTCCTGCGTGTGAAGCAGGCGCTCTCACCAGCTGAGCTAAGCCTCCGTATTCAACTGTACCTTATTGTACTCCAATGTGATTGCGATGTCAAGCGTTGAGAGGGATTCTTTTATCCCCGATTCCGACGCCATTCCACCCAAAATGAGCAAACTTGCGCAAGTGCCCGAAAATCCGCTTGTACATTATA
>CACZAW010000179.1 GCA_902779225.1 uncultured Ruminococcus sp.
CTGAGTCGGGTGCGTCGGTAGGCGACAGCTATTCGGGTAACGTCGGAGGCTGCGAGTGGTCGTTTGACACCATGACCCAGGTTCTGACGATCAGCGGCAGCGGTTCAACCGGGAATTTCACCGCGGACACCGTTCAGCCCTGGAAGGATTACGAAAATGAGATCTACAGCATAGAGGTCACGGACGGAGTTACGGGGATAGGTGATTTTATGTTCTACAACCTGCCCTTCCTCCACGACGTGAGCATTGCCGACAGCGTTCAGAGCATCGGCGAGGCAGCGTTTATGAAGTGCTCCATGCTTATCAAGGTCAACGGCGCAGAGGGCGTATCAAGCATCGGCAGAAGCGCCTTTATGGATACCCCGGATATGTACGGTTTCAGGGTATATTTGTCTGTCTGCCGCGTCGGTTCATACGCGCTCGGCTATACCTCGGGACGCGTCGTGCCGATCAAAAGAACCGACTTTTATGTTTACGGTCACGGCGGCTCCCCGGCTCAGACCTACGCCGACAGTAACGGCTTAAGGTTTATTGATCTTGACGCGGAGAAATACACGGTCGAGGCGATGGACGGCTCGATCATTAACTCGGTACTTTACTCGCGCGTGACGGAGGCTTATCCGGGCGAGAGGCTGCGCGCATCCATTGATATAGGGATGTACAAGGTTTTCGAGAATTACTATGAGTTCAACGGCAATGAGCTCGAGATAGACGAGAACGGATATTTCATCATGCCCGATTACAACGTTCTGATCGGCGTGAATTATCACAACGCGAATCCGGTGACCGTCGATCTCTCGTCGGGAACTGCGTATATATATAACGATCTGCTTGAGCAGCTTCATTCGATGATCGGCAGGGGCTATCTGAATGTTATCAACGAATACCCCCCCGATGAAAACAATGCCTTGACCGCTTATGATATCGACCTCGACGGCGACGGCGGCGAGGACATCCACCTCAGCGGCGATAACGGCAACGGCAACGGCACATATATATCGGTGCTTGAATACACCAACAGCGTCACCTCAAGCATCGGCTTGCAGCCACGCAACTATGATATTTCGCCGATCACCTTTGTGTTTGCCGAAAATATCATTGAAAACGCCGAGGTCGGCATCGTGTTCCCGAAATCTGGCGACGTCAACAATCCCGATCTTCCTGTAGTTCGCGATTCCGTAAGACCCGTCGATCAGTCCGAGCCCTATACCGTTTCAAATGTTCATTGGTACAACGAATACGGAGTAGCGGATGCGACCTTCGAGGGAGGAAAGCGCTATTTCGTTTCCTTTGATTTGGTTCCCGATGACGGCTATGCCTTCACCCTTACCACCGATATCGGCGGAGTTTCGGGATGGGTGGGCACGTACAAGCCTTCAGGAATGAATTCGGACGGCAGCATCCATGTCAGCTCCGCAAAATTCATCATCAGGGGCGATACTCCTCACGACATAACCGTTTTCAACGGAATCGCCTCTTCCGAGGAATATGATTACACCGGCGAGCATATCGTTACCTCCGCTAAGGCGGGCGATACCCTTTTCGCGCTTCCCTGCGCCGACGATCTTGAGAACAACGAATATTTTGTAAGGTTCCCCGTCAGCTACACCGAGGAAGAGGGACTCTTTATCGACATTGACGGCAGATTTGTGATGCCTGACAGAGATATTGAGATAACCGTTGATTACGAAACGGGGTACCAGAGAGATTTCAATATGGATTTCTTCAACGGAGTTGTCGAGGCATCGACGGATTATGACCCGGCTGATTATTCGGCGTATGTCAAGGGCGATTATTTCGGGATTTCCAGAGTGCTGCATATCTGCGGCGTCGCGAACAGATCGGAGTACAATGCGGAAACCGAGCGAATAGAGAGCTATTACGACATAGACGGCGACGGAACCGAGGATATTCATGAGTACAGCTTTGATCCCTCAAAGTATTTCTATGAGCTTATCGAGGGCAACAGCATTGCCGCCTCGGGCAGAACGACCCTTGAGCTTACCCGCGAGGATTCGGTTTATTCTCCCATCCGCCGCGTGAACCTGCGTTTCACAGAACCTGTGGCTCACAGGATCACCGTGAACGGCGGCGTGGCTTCATCCAAGGACAGTGATTTCAAGAACGATTACGTCATCACCGAGGCGTTCGAGGGAGATAAGGTTTATATACTTCCCGACGCGGACGAGCTCGGCGACGACAGATATGTTGTTCAGTTCAGCATGGAGGCGACCTCCGACGACGTCGAGATCTACGACGACGCGGGCGTGAGCTTCGTTATGCCCGACAAGGACGTTACGGTAGATTTTGAATACGAGAGCAGCTTCCAGGACTTCAGCATCCTCGACTACCGCCTGACCGACTCCGTGACGGTTTCCTCCTACGGCGCGCCCGGTACGACCGAGGCTTACGGCGTTTCGATGATTTTCCGTCTTGGCTCGGCTGTCTGCCATGACGAGTATATTGACGAGCTCGACAGGATGTTCAATATCTTTGATGTGGACGGCGACGGCAGCTATGATATTGAGCAGGATCCCGAAACCGATACCTATAATCTCATTCAGGGTCACAGCCTGAGCACGCCCTCGGGCTTCTACACGCTCAGCCTCTCCAGAGAGCAGAGCTGGACGCTGCCCTACAGAAGCGTTATGATAATCACTGCGGATTCCCCCTATACCTACCCGCGCGGCGACGTCAATCACGACGGAGTTGTAAATATCATCGATGCCACCTATATTCAGAAGGCGATAGCTCATATCGTCGCGATCGAGGACAGCGAGGCTGACTTCGACGGCAACGGCGTTGTTGACGTCAACGACGTTACTATTCTCCAGAAGTATATCGCAAAGCTGATCGAAGTGCTCTGAAAAAGATTATTGCAAGAGATATTTCCAAGGGCGCTCACCGCACGGTGGGCGCCCTTTTCGTCGTCCCGCGAAAATCATCCTCACCACAAATCTTTTGTCTGTTTTATGTCAGCGATTGGCACGAAAACCTCAAAAATGTACTTTACTTTTACGCTTTTATATGTTAAAATTTTAGAGTGTGAAAATATCACTTTTACGGAGGCAAAAAATGAACTCTAAATTGAAAAACAAGCAGACGGATTTTCTGTTTGACGCGATCCTTTCGCTTGAAACCAAGGAAGAATGCTACCGCTTTTTTGAGGATCTGTGCACAAGCGCCGAGCTGAAGGCGATGTCCCAGCGGCTTGTGGTCGCTAAGATGCTCACCGAAAACAAGGTCTATACCGAGATCGTGCGTGAGACCGGCGCTTCGACTGCCACAATAAGCCGCGTGAAGCGATCTCTGTTTGATAACGACACCTATGGATATATGATTGCTCTCGATAAGCTTCGCGGGGAAAAGAAGGATGACTGACGGTTACCAAAGCCTTGCGAGGTTTTACGACGGCTTGATGGAGGACGCGCGCTACGACGAGCGCTGCGATCAGATTATCGCCCTGTCAAAGCTCTTTTCGCATGAATTGGGAAGGACGCTCGACCTCTGCTGCGGAACGGGCTGCCTTACAAGCCTACAAATAAAAAGTCAAGCCCCAAAATAGAACTTGACGAAAAAATATTGTAGGCAGATTGTAGGTGGAAAATCAACGGTTTCAACACGACAAAT
>CACZAW010000180.1 GCA_902779225.1 uncultured Ruminococcus sp.
TTTTTACGTCGAACACGCCGTAGCCGAGGCTGAACGGCGAGCTGTTCGTATTGGCGCGCAGGAATTTGTTGCCGAAGGCGGCATACTGATATTGGATATCGCCGTTCGCCGACAGATCATATAAGCCGCCGCGGATCAGGATCCACTCGGGATCCTTTGCGGGGTACTGACCGATCTGCTCAAAGAAATAGCGGTCGGATCGGTGGACGTTTTGTACCAGCTCCATATCCTCCAAGAGCATACGGAACTTGGTCTCGACGCCGATATCCTTCGCACCCGCCGATACGATCGGCAGACAGGATAACAGGAGTATCGCGCATAACAGAAAGGCTAACGTTCGTTTCATGGTTTTTCGCTCCTTTCATAGCAGTAAGCAGGGTTGTTTATTTCATTATCCGTTTACCAAGCCCATTCCGGATCGACATTGAGCTTGAAAATCGTTTTCTTTATCATTTCGCGTTCCAGAATTGGATATCGCCGACCGACTTGATATCCTCCTTGCTGACTTTTGCGAACGTCCAGAGCATCGGCGTTGTCGGCTGAGCGACAGGTGTTCCGTCGATGACAGGCTGATTGTTCGTGTAATACGCGTTGACAAACAGCGTGTTGTTGATCACGCCGATCTTTCCGAAATGAGCGGCGCTGGTAGCGTCGTTGCCCCTGAGGACGGCGGCGATGATCGCGCTGTCCTTGAAGAACGCGTCGTTATACTTCTTCTCGGTATCAAAGCCGGGCAGGTAGTACTCGAGCGCCGCGCGGCTGTTGAGGATCAGCGTATAGCCTGTCTCGCTGCTGCCGAGAGGCTTCCATGAAAAGTCGCTTTCAGACGGAGAGGACATCGTGATCTCGGTCGTCTTGATGTCCCTGATGTTCTCTGACGTCGGGTCGGGAATGTCGTTGCGGAAATAAATGGGTTCTACGGTCGCTTCACTGTTCCAGAAGCAGAAGGTCTTGACGCCGCTGATATCGCTCTTTTTGACCTGTCGGAAGTTCCAGACCATCGGCGATGAGGGCATTTCTGCCTGCATACCGTCCGCGCTGAAATACGGATGATAGCTGACGCGCGCGTCGACATACAGTTGTTCGCCGACGATACCGAGCGCGTTTAGATCCGCCCGAGCGGTGTCCTCGCCGCCTCGGCTGACCATCGCGATGATGGCGTTATCCTTGAAGTACGCGTCGGTATATGCTTCTGTATTGAAACGCGCGGCAGGGAAGTGTCGGTCGAGCGTCGCCTTATCCTTGATCATCATGATATAACCGCCGGTCAGCTCGGAATTGGGAAGGTTCAGTGAGCTGTAGCTGAGTTCATAGCGCGCCTGCGAGCTCTTCGGCTCGATATCCGCCGCCGTAGAGTCCAGCACACGGTATCGGCCTTCGTTGCTTGTCTTGATGAAGTCCATGGTAAGATTCGTGGGCTTGATCTCACGGATCATGCTGTCGGAGTCCCAGAAGCGGATCTCCTTAACGCCGTCGAGATCGCTCTTATCGACGCTGACGCAAGTCCAGATCATCGGCCGTGACGGTTCGCCGAGATATGAGGTAGAGGTGTGCGCGTCGACGTACAGGCTTTGACCGACGACCGCAAAATCGCTCATCTCAGCCACGGCGCTGTCATCCGAGCCGCGGGAGACCATCACGATCAAGGCGTTGTAATTGAAGAACCCTTTGTAGGGCTGCTTGAAGTCAGTGGCAGGGAAATATTTCTCAAACGTGCGCGCGTCCTTGATCACCATGACATAGCCGCTTTCCGTCAGCGTTTCGTTCATTCTGAAGACTGACCAATCTCCGTAGCGCTGTTGGGTACCGCTCAGAGCGGTGATCTGATAAGCGTCGGTACTCAGCAGCTTGCACTGCTCGCCGCTTTCTGAAATGATCCTGTTCATCTTTTCACGCTCAGGCACGATCTCGCGGATCATGCTGTCGGGATTCCAGAAACCGATACCGGTGACGTTCTGCACGTCGCTCTTTTTGACCCTGTGGAGCGTCCATACCAACGGCATGGTTGCACCCGCTGCTAAATCGGGATGGGGATAGTCGATCCGTGCGTCAGAATAGAGCATCATGCCCTCGTCGCGCACCGCAAGGGAGTTGACCGTCGCAACAGCGTCGGTACAGGTTCCTTGACCGACTACGGCAATCAGCGCGTAGTCCTTGAAAAATGTGCTGTCGTAGGTAAACTTTGTTTTGACCTCTGCAAAATGCTGGTCAAACGACGCCTTGTCCTTCATCAGCAGGAAATATCCATAGACGGGATCCTCCGCCAAATGAAGAAGTCCTGTTCCTTCAAGGGTATTCTTATTTCCGTCGACGGATTCCATCTCGGTCGTCGTGATGTAACGATAATCGAAAGCGTTGTTGATAATAAAGGATTCTTTATACCGATCGTTTAAGCCGGTCATCGTTTCGACGAGGGCTTTTTCCTTGATGCCGCTGAACGTTTTTGTGACCGGCGCAGAGGTGATGCCGTCGGTAGTTCGCCGCGCGCGAACGGTCAGGGTGTATTCTTCGTCATACCCCAGACAGTTGAGCGGAAGATCAAGCCTATCCTTATCGATATAACCGGTCGTCATCGCAAAGCTGCCGGGCTTGAGCAGCTCATAATCCGGATCGCTTTCTTTCACACTGCGGAAACCTTTGTCGAGCATCCCCTGATAGGACGTCACGAAGTCCCCTCCGCTGATGGTGTAGCAGTACTCAAAGGGATCGCTGCCACCCCCAGCGATCGCCGTAGCGCCGGCTGTATCTGTGCCGGTTCCGATATAGACCTCCAGATCGACGGGGATCTTCTTGACCTCGGGGAGCATCAGGATATCATACCGACCGCCGACAGAGTTCTTTGGAACCTTTGCGGCGGCAAAACAGTAGCCTGTGATCGGCGCGGCATAAGGCTCGTCGGTGAGATCGCCCATGTCGTAACGGTTGAAGCAAACCTCGAGAACGTTCTCGCCCGATGCTTTGGTATACATTTTGTCAAAGCTCAGCCAAGCTTCTCCTAAATCGAATTTGCCTACGCCGACGATCATCGCATTGTCCTCAAAGAAGCTCTCGGTAATCTGTTGATCGTTCTCATCCTTTACTATCGGCTCTCCGTTGTATTTCTTAAAATACCTCGTGCTGAAAAAGGATTGATACTGAGCGTAGGTACGGATGATCGCGACGGTGTACGGCTGTGAAAAGTGTTCTGAAACATATTCATTTTCCACAAAGGGATACGTCAATTGATAAACTAGCTCGGTTGTCGGCAAGCCGGTAAAGCTGAGCGCGTTACCGGTTGGAACGCTGATCTTCCTGTCATCCGTGATCGGGTGAACCTCGGGTAAGTCGGGATAATCGGGGTGAGCCGTTTTCAATGTTGCCTTGACGTCCTTGATATCGTCGATATAAGCACTGCTGATCTCGACGAGGATAAAACGCGCCTCGTTGTGCGGCTCAATTGCTTCTTCATTTTTCGCCGTGAAGTCGAGCGTGAGCGTGCCGTTGACGTCGATCTTTGCCCCATCAAGGTACACGCGCCAGCCCATATCCGACAGGCGCAGATAAACGCCGATCAGGGTATGATCCTTGAAATACGCGTCGTTGTATTTTTTATCAGGCGCGCTA
>CACZAW010000181.1 GCA_902779225.1 uncultured Ruminococcus sp.
TAGCGTGACAGGCTAGCGTTCTAACCAACTGAACTACCGGGCCGTATTCTGGTGGGAACAACAGGGCTCGAACCTGTGACCCCCTGCTTGTAAGGCAGGTGCTCTCCCAGCTGAGCTATGCTCCCCAACCGTTCGCCTCTTTATTGCGACTCGTATATAATATAATATTCTGATGAAAATGTCAAGGGGTTTTGCGAAATTCTTTTATTTTTTTCGCGCGAGGATCTCCCTCAGCTCGTCCTCTGTAAAGTGATATTGTTTTCTGCAAAAGCGACAGTTCGCCTCAGCGCCGTGATCTTCGTCGATCATCTGACGGATCTCGTCCTCGGGCATGGAGGCGATCAGCGACGCGATCTTTTCGCGGCTGCACCCGCAGACATACTTGACCTCAAATTCATCCAGCACCTCGACCTCGAAGCCCTGCAGTGCCGCCTTGCACATATCGAGGGCGGTCATCCCTTTGGCGAGCATGGTGGTGACGGAATCGAGCGCGCCGACGTTCTGCTCGATCTTATCGATCGTATTGTCGTCCGCACCGGGCAGCAGCTGGATCAGCAGTCCGCCGGACAGGAGCACCTGCGACGACTCCTTGTCGATCAGCACGCCTAAGGCGCATACGGTCGGGATCTGCTCGCTCGTCGCGAAATAGTTGGTGATATCCTCGGCGATCTCGCCGGATACGATCGGGATCTTGCCGATATAGGGCTCGCCCTCGCCGAAATCTTTCATCACGCTCATGACGCCGTGACCTACCGCGGCGGCTACGTTGAGCTTGCCGCTGTTGTAATGGGTAGTCGGGCATTCGGGGTTGGTGACATAGCCCTTGACGTTGCCGTATGCGTCGGCGACCGCCATGAAAGCGCCCAGCTCGCCGTCGCCCTCAAAGCGGATATTGATCGTCGACTTGGATGATTTGAGCTGTGCGCCCATCATCGAAGCGGCTGATAACAAGCGCCCTAACGCGGCTGAGGCTACCGGCGTGGTACCATGGATGATACTCGCCTTATATGCAATATCGGTCGAATCGATCGCGGATACCATAACCGCGCCGTCCGAGGTGATGCATCTGATGATTTTATCCATAATGAATCCTTTCTGATTGACTCCGTTTCTTAAAGAAGGCTTCGCGAAATAGCGGAGGATTGAACGTCATTGCTTTGGCAACCCTCAGTCTGCTTCGCAGACAGCTCCCTTAGGAAAGGGAGCCTATTCCCTGTTCTTGACTTCTTTGATCCGCGCGACAAAAACTGCGCGGTCGTCGGTCTCGCCGAGCGGCTCGGTCGTCATATCGCGGTAAACGGCGAGTGTTTCGAAGCCTGCTTTTGCAAGCATCTCTTTCAGCTCGTCGACCGCATACGCGCGCTCTTTGAAGCGCTCGGTGTGGCGGGTATAGACCCCGTCCTGCTTTTCGAACAAATCCAGCTCGATATTGACGATGTTATTTTCTTTTAGAGAATTTTGCCACACACAGTACACCTCGTCGGTGTCGTAGACAAAGGTATTGTTCCCCAAAATCTGTTGATGCTTATAGACCGTGTTGACGTCGAAAACAAAAAGCCCATCGGGGTTCATGAACAGCGCAACCTGATCGAACGCCTTTTGCAGTGTCGCCTTTTCCGTGATATGGTTGAGGCTGTCGAGGGTGCTGATGCAGGTGTCGATGGTTCCGTAGAGGTCTAGGCTCTCCATCCGCTGGCAAAGGAACAGGATCGAGAGCGCTTTATCATACGCCTTGTCCATCGCGACGGACAGCATCTCCTGTGAGCCGTCGACGCCGAATATATCCCAGCCGCGCTGCTTTAACGCGACGGTCATCGAGCCGGTGCCGCACGCCAGATCGAGCGTCAGCCCCGCTTCATGCCGCCATAAAGATAAAACGCTCTGAAGATATTCAGCGCGTTTTTCATAATCAACATTAAAGGTCAGGTTGTCATAGAACTGTGAAAAAATGTGATAACCGCTCATTCTTCCTCTTTCATGCGTTCAAAAACAAGATTATAGCCGCCGGCGTTTTCATAGTCCAGCGAACGCTTGACGCGGCTGATGGTGGCGGTAGACGCGCCGGTCGCCTCGACGATCTTGTTGTAAACCATGTTCTGATCGAGCATCTCGGCTACGGCAAAGCGCTGTGACAGCGCCTTTAATTCGGGTATGGTACACAAATCCTTGAAGAACATCTCACATTCCTCGACGGTCTCCAGCTTTAGGATCGCCCTATAAAGATCTCTGGTAAATTCCGCGTTCGGTTTGGTAGGCATGATATAATCTCCTTATCCGCTCAATAACGGCGATTATTTTTGTACTTTACAATTTTAGCACATAAAACTGTAAAAGTAAACCCTAATCTATATCCATTTTATACATAAAAATTCACCGAAATCAACTATTACTTGTTAAATCAAAACAAAAAGGAGGGAATTCCCTCCTTTTGACTACCATATCAGGCTGGTAAGAACGCCGAGGATCACCGCGCACAGGTACAACAGCACGACGATCATCAGATTTTCTTTGAGCTTTTTGTTCAGGCGGAACAGCACCAGCAGTCCTACGCCGGCATTCGACATCAAGCCCGCGATCAGCTGACCTGCACTGACGACGCCCTCGACATACAGCTCGGTGATCAGCACCGAGGCGGAGCAGTTCGGAATCAGACCGATCAGCGCCATCAACGCCTCGCCCAGCACCGGGATATTCGTGATAATCCCGCGGAAGAAATCCGCGCCCCATTTCTCAAAAATAAAGTTGATGACAAAGGTCACGATGAAAATCAGGACAATCACCTTAGCGGTATGCTTCAAGGCGGAGATCCAGATATTCTCTTCACATTCACAATGCTCCTGCTCGCAGAAGTCATGGATATGCTCGCTGTCGGTGACCTTTTGGCGCTTGACCAGCCGCAGCACACCGTCGATAATGAAGCCCGCGATGATACCGCCGACGACCTTGAACAGCAGGATCTTGACAATCTCGCCGGGCGCGATCCGACTGGAGATCAGGATCGGGAGCATTTCGTCGCTGGTGGACAGGAATACGGACATCAGCGTGCCGAGGGTCACGATGCCTGCGGCATAAAAGCCGGCAATCGCGCCCGAAAAGCCGCACTGCGGCACCGCGCCGAGCAAGCCGCCTAAGGCGGGCCCCGCTACGCCGACCTTGGCGACAACGCGGTTGAGCTTCTCCCCCGCGCGCTGCTCGATGAATTCCATCAACAGGTACGCGAGGAACAGGATCGGCAGCATGAGAGCGCAGTCTTTTAGGCTGTCAAGCAAGCAATCAAGCAGTAATTCCCACATGATCTATACTTCCTTTCACATATACAAGCTGTATCATACCAAAAAACAAAGGATAAGTCAATGGGATCGTGATCCCTTTATTCGGGGAAGCGCCCTGCTTCTGCTTTGCGGAATCGATAACATATAGTTAAAAATATCTCCCGCAAGAGGACTTACGGGAGAAATCTTTTTTCTGATACAGAATTATGCCAGATGACCCTTCTTGGTGATGACGTCGATGACCTGATCGACATACTTCTCGCAGATCTCGTCGGAGCCTGCCTCGACCATCACGCGGATGACCGGCTCGGTGCCGCTC
>CACZAW010000182.1 GCA_902779225.1 uncultured Ruminococcus sp.
CATCTCGTCATCGAAGTCCTCGCCGCGTCTGACGGCGCCGTCGGCGCTGATCCCGAGCAGATATCCGAGCGGATAGCCGAAGCGGTCTTTTTCGATATCCTCCGTTTCGATGTAGAGCTTGCGGCAGAGGTTTTTGATCCTGATCCCTTTCGGATCGGCGATGTTGAATAAGAGTACTTTTGACATGGAAAGCTCCTTTATAATTCCGTAAAAGAAATATTCATCTGCGGTAAAGCGGCTTCGACCTCCGCGTCGGTGCAGAAGCCCTTGGATGCGCCGTTATGTCCGATCTTGACGGCGGCGAAAACCTCAGCGCGTTTGAGCGCGTCGACTGGGGCAATGCCTTTTGCCGTAAAGTGAAGGAACGCCGCGAACAATGCGTCGCCCGCGCCGACGGTATTGACGACGCTGATGTTACGGCACGCGCTCAGATGCGTGACCTTTTGTGTCGCCGCATCGAGGAGCATTGCGCCCTTGCCGCCCATGCCGATGACGATCACGCGGTTGTGATACCGGTCGCGCAGCCGACGGATGAACTGCTCCGCAGGGCAGGGGAGATTTTCGTCGCTGAGGAAGAGGATATCCGCATTCTCCATAAAGTCGCGGTTGTAGTCGTCCTCGATATCGCTCAGCACATGAACGTCCGTCGCGGTGATGACGCCCTTGGCTTTTGCCGCCTTGATCAGCGCGCGGTTGAAATTGATGTTGCAAATCGCGGCGAGCGCACAGTCGTCGAAGCTGACGTCATGCGGGTCGAGGGCTTGCTCCTGGATATCCTTGAGGTCGCAGTAGATCTGCCGCCTGCCGTCGGGATCATACAGCACCGCCGAAGTCGGGGTGGCTTTCAGCGCGCGTCGTATGCCGTCTGTGCCGATCCCGTCGCGCAGCAGTTGTGTCATTATGCGGTCGCCCTCATCATCCGATCCGATAAAGGAGTGTAGCTGTACCGCGTCGCCGAGGGTGCAGAGCGCTTTTGCGATATTATAGCCCACGCCCGACACCGCCGCATTGACCCCGAAAAAGGGGTAGTCGATGGGGTAGTAGTTGATGGGGAAGCCGCGCACGGCGACGGTGGTTTCGATATTCAGTAATCCTGATACAAGAAGTTTCATCATATATACCTATGTTAAAGATTTTCTGATTCTATGCTTTCTCCCGTTGAGAGGTAATGCAGCCGCCGCATATACGGCCGCATCGCTTCGAACTGCTCTGTACCGGTACAGTGGCAGGTGTAGAGGTCGATATCGTAGCTGTCGAGCCGCTTTGCATAGGCGGTCAGCGTATCGTCCAAGGGCAGCTTCATAAAGTGGAAGCCTCCGATGAGGACGTCCGGTCGGAAATGCTCGATGATGTTGAAAATGCCCTTATGCGAGCAGCCGCTGAACAGGATGCGCCTGCCGTTTTCTTCGATCAGCAGGTATTGCTCGTGGCGGAAGTCGTCGGGGATACGCTTGCCGTCCCGCTCCGTCGTCAGTCCGAACGCGCCGAGATCGACGACGGTTTCGACCTCGGATGCATCATAAAGGGTCAGTCCTCTGTCGAGAGAGGTAACGCCGTCGGTGAGGATGACGCGGTCAGCGTGCAATAGAGAGGAGTCCAGCCCGATATACTTATTGTCTGCGTTGTAAAACTTTCCGAATGCGCTGCGGTTGATATAGAGCTTTGCCGTGCGGTTCAGCTCCAAAAAGCGTTTCATCCCGCCGCCGTGGTCATAGTGACCGTGACTGAGCACCGCGAGGTCGACCGCGCCGAGGACAACGCCCAGCCTAGCGGCGTTGTCGGCAAAAAGACCGCTCTGACCGCTGTCAAAGAGGAGCTTCTTTCCGACGGCTTCGATATACAGGCTCAGCCCGTGCTCAGAGGGTAAGCCGCAGCTGCTTGTGTTTTCTGTCAGTACCGTGATCCTCATAGACTGCGCGCCTGCTTTCTGACCGTGGCTTTGAGGATGATCAGGACGCCGAATACATAGGCGACCGATACGGCGATATTGATGACCATATGGTTGCAGAAGATATACATCGCCGCGGCAAAGATCCACCATAAGACGCCCATCAGCAGATAGAATTTGCCGCTGAGCAGACGCGACTTTTCGGCAAAGCGTCCCGCCGCGAAAAGCGCTGCAAAGTACAGCAGCAGCGAGCCGACAAGAATAGCGATCTTCTGCGCCAGATTCACGCTGTCGTCGCGCATGAATTCCAGCGACAGGGTGATGTTGTTGAGCGCAAAGATCATGATCAGGTGGATCAGCATATAGACCCTGCCGGCGGTCTTCATCTTGTGGTTGATGACCTTGTCGTAGAACACGCCGTAGCTGAGGAAGAGCGCCACCACGATCAAAAACGCCATCAGGGCAAAATAGACGCTTCTGACGGTGATCTCGCCGTCAAAGTAGCCGCCCAGCGCGATGATCATCTCGCCGAAGGTCAGCACGACGTACAGCATCGCGCGCTCGGACAGATGTTCAAAGTCGATCACGTGTACCGCCGCGTTTTTGCCGGCGATCAAGGGCGTGATCAGCCCGAACAGCAGCGCCGCGACCGTCAGATAGCTGGTGCCGAACAGCTCGAACTCGCCTGCGGCAAGCCCGACGATCACCGCCTCGCAAATGAGGATAATGCTCGTGCGGTTGATACGGCTTTGATGCACTGCATCGCCCTTGTGATGGCGGCGTTCGATCAGGTAATGGGCGGCGGTGTTGAGCAGGATCAGCGCCCATGCGATATGGAATATCAAATGCTGATTTTGCCACTCCGCCTGCGCGCCTCTGCCCAAAAAGAAAATCAAAAATGTGTTGGAAAAGAGAAAAACGTGATCGCGGATGCTGTTCTTTCCGTAGGCGTTGATGTAGTAGACGGTGAACACCCAGATCTGGATCGCCGTCATCATGCAGATCGTGTACACGCTGAATGCCTCAAACGTCACATATCCGCTGACGGAATGATGCAGCATGGCGATGGTGCGGCGCGCGATGTAGATGAAGATCAGGTCGTATACCAGCTCGGCATACTCGACCTTTTTATCCTTGTTTTCTATGTATTGTTTGATCATTGTATTTGCTCCGTTATCAGAGGGATCGTTATGTCGGCGCGTCCTTGTGATGATAGCCGCTAATCAGCTTTTTGACGTCGCGGTATTCACAGCGGTATTCCTCGACCATCTGATCAAAAAAGTAGGTGACAAGCTCGGTCTTGCCCTCGATCTTTTTGAGGAAAACCTTATGGATCAGCGGCGAGAAAAAGGTTCTTTGCACCTTTTTACCGTCTTTGACGGTTCGGATGATCGCCGCCATGCGGTCAAGGTAGGCGACTTTGGGATCGGGGAGGCGTAATGCTTCTGCGGCATAGGCGCCCGACTGCAGCGCCATATACAGCCCCTCGCCCGAGATCGGATCGGTAAAGCCGCCCGCATCGCCGAGCAGCATGACGTTATCGGGCAGCTTCTCCTGCGGGATGACCGCGCCGTAGGGGAGAAAGGCGCCGATGAATTTTGCGCTTTTGTCGGATACGCCGAGGTCGGTGAGAAAACCGCGCATCAGCTTCATATAGTCGGTCTTTTTATCGTACATATCCGCCAGCCCGAT
>CACZAW010000183.1 GCA_902779225.1 uncultured Ruminococcus sp.
CGCCGCCCATCGCGTATACATCCGACAAAGCATTTGTTGCAGCGATTGCGCCGAAGGTGTAGGGATCGTCGGCGATCGGCGGGAAAAAGTCTACGGTCTGAACAAGCGCCAGATCGTCGCTCACCTTGTAGACGCTCGCGTCGTCGCTTTTATCAAATCCTACCAAGAGGTTGGGATCGTGCCGTACCTTTAATCCGTCCAGCAGCTTAGCCAGCACTCCCGCGCCGACCTTCGCGCCGCATCCGGCACAATTTGCCAGCTTCGTTAGTTTTACTTCATTATCCATAGAATTCACCTTTATCCGTATACAAATGCAGTATCGCCTCCAGCACGCCTCCGCCGACCGAAAGCGCTTTGTCCGAGACGGTATAACAATACGCCTTCTGTCCTCGCGGGTCGACGTCTCCTGCCTTCATACCCTTATGTGTGATCGTACCGTCTGCAAGCAAGCCGCGCAGAACGCCGCCGATCGTGCAGATCATCGGCTTGTCGCCGATATAGCCTGCGATATCTCCCGCGGCGACGGTATCGCCGATTTGCCGCGTTCCTTTAAAAATGCCGTCGTCGGGCGCCCTGAGTACCCGCTCGCCGGTAAAGCCGCCGATGCGTCCGGGGATGTTCGTATTGGGCAGCGCGCCGCCCTGATAAATCGCTCTGCCGAGCGTATGCCCTCTCATAGTCTCAACGACCGCGTGACAGTCGACGCCCGCCTCAAAGCCGGGGCCGACCCCGATGACGATCGGCGCGTCGGTGATCTTTGTTCCCAGATTGCGCTTAGCGAGGATCGCATCGACCAGAATGTCGGGTTTGAGCGCCTCCCTGCAGCGGCAGTCGGGATCGACAAATACCGGCAGGATATTTCGTTTCATCAATTCCTTTGCGTGGGTGACGTTCTCGGCAAGCTGCGCGCTGACGTCCTCCACCTCTGTTCTGCCCTTTACAACCGCCTCGGAAAAAGACACCGTGCGGCGGATCGTCGTCGGATGCTCCAGCTCGGTCATCACGACGTCAAATCCGCTGTGCCACAACCGCAGCGCTATCCCGCTGGCGAGATCGCCCGCGCCCCTGATCAACGCAAACATAGATATTCCTCCGTTTTCAAACTGCCTGCCGTTACCGGCATATCCAGCATATCGGCAAGCGCACGCGCGTTTGCCGCATTCTGATCATTCTCGACCTTGTTGATGTATAAACGGTCGCCCAAAACCTCCGCCGTTATCACTCTACGGACGATCTCAGGCGTAACGGTCGCCCTGAGATCGACGCCCGCAGCGACAGCAAACAGCTGCGGTCTGTGACAGATCTCCGCGATCGGTTTTCCGAAGCAGTCCGCGCCGATCACCAGTACGGTCTGACCGGCGCCCTCCGGGATCACCGGCTCATGCGCCGCGTGCGCCTTGATCGGCAGTCGATGCGCGCCGTCCGCTTCGACGATCACATAATCGGCGAGCTGTTTCAGCTTTTCAAAGCCGATTGCAGGCTCGGAGAGCTTTCCGTTTTCGGTTTTCGCCCCGACACAAATCACGCGGTGACGGTGCAGGGCGGCTGAGATCGCGTCGACCGATCCGTCGGTCAAAGTCGGGATATGATCCGGTGCAACAATCTTCGTCGAGGTGCAGACGATAACGGTTCCGACGTCCGACAGCTCTTTTGCGAGCCGATACATCAAGGTCGTCTTTCCGCCGCCGCCGATCAGGGCGGTCATGCCGGGCTCAATCGTGAGAAGCTGTGAGATTTTCATATGCGATCCGTCCTTATCATACGGTGATCTCGTGGATACCGGCGTATTCGACGTCAGCTTCCGTCAAGGCGTTTTCCAGCTTTTCGCGCCATTCAATATCCGAACACCATGCGATCCCGCAGTCGGCGGAGATCGCGCGCGGCGCCGATATCAGCCTGCCGTCAATCTGCTTTTGACGGCAAAGCTTTTTCGTCGCCATCGCCTCCGCCGTTGTGAAGAAGGAAATGACAACACATTTTCGTTTTTCTCTCATATCGGATAACGTCCTTTTACGGATATTCTTGTAAAAATATAACGCTTTCATTATAGCAGAGGAGAATGCGATTTGCAAGATTGACGGCAGGAGAAAAACAGGATATAATAAGCCATATACTAAGCCATATACTGACAGATAAGGAGCGCTTATCATGGATCGTCAACTCAATGCGAAAATATCGGTGCGTTTGTTCACGGACGAAAAATGCTTCGGGCCCGGCATCGCCTCGCTCCTGCGCCGCGTCAAAAAGTACCATTCTCTCCGCTCGGCGGCGGCGTCTATGGGGATGGCTTACTCCAAGGCGTGGACGATCCTGAAAAGCTGTGAGGAGCATCTCGGGTTCAAGCTGCTTCACTCGACCGTCGGCGGCAAAAACGGCGGCGGCGCGGCGCTGACCGAAAACGCCGAAATGATGCTGACCGCCTATGACGAATACTGCGCACAGATAAAGGCGTACGCAGATAATCTGATGGAGGAAAAGTTTTCCTTTTACCAAACCCTGCAAAGCAACGAGGAATAAAGCATGATTTATCTTGACAACGCATCCACCACCCTGATCAAGCCGCCGCAGGTAGCACAGGCGGTGCTGACGGCGATGCAGTCGCTCGGCAACACAGCGCGCGGCGCTCACGGTTACAGCTTAGATGCCGCCGGCACGGTATATGAGGCGCGGGAAAAGCTGGCAAAGCTGTTCAACTGCAAGCGGGCGGATCACGTCGTTTTTACCGCCAACGTCACACAGGCGCTCAACATCGCGATCACCGGTGTGCTAAAGAAGGGCGACCATGTGATCTCGTCCGACTTAGAGCACAACTCCGTTTTGCGTCCCCTGTACCGGATGCAGACCGAGCAAGGCGTTGCGGTCGATTTTGTTCCGGCTGACGCGCGCGGGAACGTGAATTATGCCGATTTTCAGCGCTTGATCAAGCCGAATACAAAGGCGATCGTCTGCACGCACGCATCCAACCTGACAGGCAATATGATCGATATACAGCGGGTCGGAGAGATCGCCCGCAATAACAATCTCCTGCTGATCGTCGACGCCGCCCAGACCGCAGGGACAAAAGCCATCGATATGCAAAAGCTCGGTATCGATATCCTGTGCTTTACCGGTCACAAAGGGCTCATGGGACCTCAGGGAACAGGCGGGATGTGTATCGCCGAGGGCGTCGATATCCGTCCCCTGATCGTCGGCGGCACCGGCGTGCAGACATACAGCAAAGCCCAGCCCGACAGACTCCCGACGCTTTTGGAGGCGGGCACCCTGAACGGTCACGGGATCGCGGGACTGTCTGCCGCGGTCGACTATATCAGCGAGGTCGGCACAGAGCGTATCGCAAGCAAAGAAGCCTCGTTGATGCGAAGATTCTATGACGGAGTGAATCGCATTGACGATGTGACCGTATACGGTGATTTCAGCCGTGATCGCGCGGCGATCGTCGCGCTGAATATCGGCGCGTCGGATTCGGGAGAGGTCGCCGATACCTTATTTGAACAATACGGGATCGCCGTCAGAGCGGGCTCGGCACGCGGGAACAGGGCGCTGTCCGATTCAGTTTTTCGTATTTTAACACCGAGGAAGAAATCGACAGGGCGATCGCTGCCGTGCGCGAGATCTCGGAGGATCTTCGCTGTGACAAACCCTCTCCTTAAATACATCTGTCAGACAAAGATCTGTACTGATTTCAAAACAACCGAACCCCAGGAGGAAACACTGTGATTGCTTACATATGGCCGATCGCGCTGGTCGTGCTGTCGAACGTCGTTTATCAAATCTGCGCCAAGTCCGTCCCGGACGGAGTAAGTCCCTTTGCCGCTTTGGCTGTCACCTATCTGGTAGGAGCCGCCGTCAGTATCATCCTGTACTTTATCCTCGGCAAGGGCGGTAATCTTTTCAAAGATATCGGCAAGCTGAACTGGGCGCCGTTTGTACTGGGTCTGGTGATCGTCGGCTTAGAGGTCGGGTTCATCTACGCCTACAAGGCGGGCTGGCAGGTCAGCACGGCGTCGCTGGTCGCAAGCTCGGCGTTAGCGATCATTCTGCTGTTCGTCGGCTTTTTGGCATACAAAGAAGCGCTGACATGGAACAAGCTGGTCGGCGCTGCGATCTGTTTGGTCGGACTGTTTTTTATCAACTATAAATTTTAGCTTTCCCGAACGGTATGACAAAGCCCCTGCTCCAATCGAGCAGGGGCTTTCTTTTTCTGATCAAATATTGACTTCGGGCTTCACAATGGGCTCTTGATATCATTTGACGGAAATGCCGAAACGGATCCGGATCGCGTCGCAGCCGTCTGCATTCAGAACAAGCTCTGCCTTTCCTTCCTTGCCTGTTGTGCGGACATATAAGCCGCCCATGCCGCCTCGAAGGATCACGGGGCTTTCGGCGATTAGTTCCAAGCCGTTGCCGATCACCTGCGCGTTGACGGCGCCGAAGAAATACGGCAGCGTGTTGCCGTTTTGGTCGGTCATGCGCAGTCTGACCGCCGCCGCGTCGTAGGTCGCATCCTCAACCAGCTCGGTATGATCGACCTCGGCGATCAGCACACGACGCTCTGCGGGAGAAACGCGCAGCTCCTTGACAACCTCGCCGTTATTGCAGGCTTCAAAACGGAACTCGACGCTCTTTTCGCCCCAGTTGCCGATAAACAGCCCCTGCAGTGTGTAAATCATTTCCTTGTGCTCATTAATAATTCCACCGAGCTGACGCATATGCGTCTCAATAAGGCTGCGTTTCGTCGGCTCGGTTTCCATATTTTTCCCTTCCATATCATAGAGAAAGCGAACAATAAACCGACACTGCAGCTTGCGTAAAGCATCAAAAAGACCGCTTATATTCTTAAGAGCCGCTTCCGTGAGCGTTTTACGTGTATAGTCACATAAGTTAATCTCCACAAGGCTAAGTTTCGTGTCCCTGTCCCAGCTATAGCTCTCAGCAACCAGTGCAGGACAGTCCATTGCCTCGGATATTTTGAAGTAATGAATATAGTAAAAGCCCTGATCCGCCGTTCTCAGCACCGCAGCCGTTTCCGTCAGCGGAAGCGTCTTTACCTCACGAACCCACCTGTGCTTCATAAACAGCCATCCCCCTCCAAAAGCAAGAACAAGTATCG
>CACZAW010000184.1 GCA_902779225.1 uncultured Ruminococcus sp.
CTGCCCCGATCTGGGACCGGTATTATTCGCGGTCGCGGCATTATGCGGCGGGGCGGAGTTCATCGGCACACGACGGCTTCGGATCAAGGAGAGCGACCGTGCTGCGGCGATGAAAGAGGAGCTTAGAAAGCTCGGCGTCGAGGCGTCGGTAGGCGAAAACACCGTGACGGTTCACCCCGGTACGCTTCACGCGCCGACCGAACCGCTCGACAGCCACGGCGACCATCGTATCGTCATGGCGCTTTCGGTACTGCTGACCGTCACCGGCGGCATGATCAACGGCGCCGAGAATGTACAAAAGAGTTTTCCCGATTTCTTTGACAGATTGCGGGATCTGGGAGTTGACTTATCCTATGGAATGGATTAATCATTCAAGAATACTGATCGTCGGCTTAGGTTTGATCGGCGGCAGCTACGCCAAGGGCTTAAAGCGGCTGGGGTATCATGTTTCGGCGATCGATACCCGGCGCGAGGCGATCGACTATGCCTTGGAGAATCATATCATCAACGACGGCTATACTGAGGTCGATCCCGAGGTCGTCGGCTCAGCCGACGGCGTCATCTTCGGCTTGTATCCGAAGGTATTCGTCGAGTGGATAGAGAAGTATCAGCAGTATTTCAAGCCCGGCGCCATGCTCACCGACGTCACCGGCGTCAAGGGGTGCATCGTGTATCGGATCCAGGACATCCTGCGGGATGACGTCGAGTTCATCGCCTCACATCCCATGGCGGGACGAGAGGTCTACGGCGTAGAGAATTCGGACGACGCGATCTTCCGCGGCGCGAATTTTATCATGACGCCGACCGAAAAGAATTCGCCGCAGGCGATCCGTTGGGTGGGACAGCTGGCGCGACTGCTGGGCTTTGAGCGCATTTCCGTGCTGACCCCCGAAGAGCACGACGAAATGATCGGTTATCTGTCGCAGCTGACCCACTGTATCGCGGTCGCGCTGATGACCTGCTCGGACAACGAGCATCTGGTGGATTACACCGGCGACAGCTTTCGCGATCTGACCCGTATCGCGAACATCAACGACCTGATGTGGAGCGAGCTGTTTATGCTCAACCGCGAGTCGCTGCTGAAATATATGGATATCTTTCTTGACGAATTTGCTTCGCTGCGCGATATGCTGCGCGACGGCAGGGTAGAGGAGCTCAGGGAAAAGATGCGGCTCAGCACAAAGAGAAGAGCATACTTTAATAAGGTGAAGAACTAAGAGGGAAGAGCTGCGGGCGGACGCTGTCCGCACCTGATTCCTATTACTTAAAATTGTCTTTGCGAAGCCCGTTTCGGGGATCCCAAAACGCTCCTGCGTTTTGGGGAGAGGAGAAATGACGGAGCGATACGGGTGCGTTCACGCATGACCGCGCCCAATAAGCGCAGTCCATGTCGACGACGTGGCAATCTCAACCGATTAAAAGGGTATAATACCCCGTCCGAACAAAGCAAGGGTAAAGTGTTCAGTGGACACTTTAGTGCTTGCACCGGGGAAGTTAATTTTGGAAGGTGATATTATGAATATGAACCTGGATTTTTCGCGTCAGCTGACCATCCCGATGGAGGTCAAAAAGATGTACCCGCTGGATGACAGTCTCATCGATCTGGTGGAACAGCGCGATAAGGAGATCAAGGATATTTTTGCGGGCAAGGACGACAGGATCCTGTTGATCATCGGCCCCTGCTCCGCGGATAAAGAGGACAGTGTGCTGGATTATATCAGTCGCCTGAGAACGGTGCAGGATAAGGTCGCAGACAAGGTGTTTATCATCCCGCGCATCTATACCAACAAGCCCCGCACCACCGGCTCCGGCTATAAGGGAATGCTCCATCAGCCCGATCCCAATAAAAAGCCCGATATGTTCAAGGGGATCGTTGCGATCCGCTCCATGCATATCCGCGCGCTGAGGGAGACCGGGTTTTCCTGCGCGGATGAGATGCTCTATCCCGAAAATCACCGCTATCTTGACGATATCCTCGCTTATGTCGCGGTCGGCGCGCGCTCGGTCGAGAACCAGCAGCATCGTCTGGTCGCGTCCGGCGTCGACGTCCCCGTCGGCATGAAGAATCCGACCGCGCAAAAGGGACATACCTTCCTCTATCGCGGCTGGGAGGTGCATTCGCAGGGCAATCCCTACGCCCATGCGATCCTGCGCGGCTATATGAATAAGCACGGCGAGAGCCTGCCGAACTACCACTATGAGGATATCATGCATCTGGTGCGTCTGTACGCTTCCGGAAACTTCAGGAATCCCGCCTGCATCATCGACACCAACCACAGCAATTCCGGCAAAAATCCCTTTGAACAGGCGCGGATCATCAAAGAGGTCATGGATGCGCGCCGTTATAACACCGAGATCGCGCGGGTCGTCAAGGGCTTTATGGTCGAGAGCTATATCGAAGACGGCTGTCAGAGCGTCGACGGCGGCATCTACGGCAAGTCCATCACCGATCCCTGCCTCGGTTGGGAAAAGACCGAGCGCTTGATCCTCGATCTTGCCGAAATGGCATAATGATTGCATGGCAAAGGACAGCGGAATCGCGCTTTTTTGAGCGAGAAAACCGAATATCTTTAATGAAGTTGCATAGAAATATGCAACTTTTTTTATTGCCTCGGCATGGGTGGAGGTGAATCATATGATTACGATCCAATCGGGAAAACTGATCATCCCCGAAGAAGACCGGTTTGTCGGATTCGCAGGCGACAATCTCGGCAACATCAAGCGCTTTGTCCTGCCCGGCCACGGGTCGGACAACGGCAGCTACACGCTCTGTCTGAGGTTTGACGATGATTCTGTCAGAACGATCGTTCTGGAGAAATCCCTCAGCGGCAGCGATCTTGTCCTGACATGGAACATCCTTTCCGCACACCTGCTGAAAGCGGGTATCGTCATGGCACAGATCAAATCCGTCGACAGCGACGACGTGATCCTTCATACGAGCTGCGACTACTTTATCGTCGCGGAAAGCGCCGACGCGGACGGCGAGCTTGAGTATGTGCTGCGTGACGAGCTGGAGGAACGAATGACGGCGTTCCTCGGGCAGATCCGCGACAGCGCGCCGTATATCGGCGAGGACGGCTATTGGTACGTCTACGATATCGAGTCGGACAGCTTTGTGCGCGATGCGTGCGCAACGGCACAGATCACGATCGACGACGCTCTGACCGCCGGAGGGGTCAATCCCGTCAAGGGCGGTGCGATCAAAGCGTATGTCGACAGCGGACTCGGCGCAAAGGCGGACAAAACGACTAAGATCGCAGGGCATCCGCTGTCCGGCGATATCTCCCGCGCGGAGCTGTTCGAATCCCTGCATACGCTGATCAATCCGCCTCTGGTACAGCCGGAGTCGACCGTCGGCTACGGCGGTCAGTACGGCAGGACGGCTGACGGAGCGCCGGTGATGTGCGCGCTTGCAAACACATGGCTGACGCTCGCCACGACCGATGATCTTGCGTCAAAGATGGCGTTGGCGCCTACCGCCGATAATATGGATTTCAGCGGTATACCGGCAGGACAGGTGTTTTTCTGTCAGGGCGGCGTTCTGATCAAAACTCAGTTGAGCTTTATTGAGCTTGCGCTGAAGAATAACGTTTATTCCAAAAACGAGATCAACGCCATGATAGGGAATCTGGAATCCTTGCTCAGCAATGTGTAATGATATCCGGCTCCTGTCAAAACTTTCAATTCTGCATAGTATGGAGTGAGGGCTTATCAAACAAATCAAAATCTCCGAATGGCTGAAAGCCGCCCTGAAGCGCGCGCTGAGGACTTTTGCCCAGACCGCCGCCGCGATGATCGGCGTTGCGGCGCTGCTATCCGACGTCAGCTGGGCGGAGGTGCTTTCGGCGTCGCTGCTCTCGGCGATCCTTTCGATCCTGATGAGCATAGGCGGCTTGCCTGAAGCAAAGGAAAGTGAATCGATTGGCAACTTCCGCCGATAAGATACTGGCGATAGCCCGCGCCCAGATAGGGGTAAAGGCTACCGATATCAAGAAGTGCAAATATAACACATGGTATTACGGGGGCGTTGTTTCCGGCAGCGGCTACGACTGGTGCGTCACCTTTGTCCAGTGGGTATTCAACGAAGCGGGCGCACGGTCGCTCCTGTATACAAAGACCGCGAACTGCGGCGTGCAGGCAAAGGCGTTTCAGGACAGAAAGCGGCTGGTGACCTCCGGCTTCAGAAAAGGCGACGTCGTGTTCTTCCATTGGAGCAACGAGCCGTCGACAATGGTTCCGGGAACCTATGTCAGCGATCATGTGGGTATCATCGAAAAGGTCAACTCCGACGGCACGATCACGACCATCGAGGGCAACACCTGCTCCTCCTACAACGGCGAGGTCATGCGGCGCGTGCGCTCGCTGAGCGTCGTGTCCTGCGCCGGCAGACCGGATTATTCCGGCTCCGGCGGCGCCGTTGCGGATACCACCCCTAAGATGCTGTACCGCGTCCGCTCCGCAGGCGAATGGTATGCAGAGGTCAGCGACTTGAGCGATTATGCCGGCGTCATCGGAAAACCGATCACCGACGTCGCTGTCAAAGCCACCGCCGGCAAGGTGCGCTACCGTGTGCATATCAAGGGAGGCAAATGGCTGCCGTATGTCAGCGGCTACAGTCTCTCCGATTCCGAAAATGGCTATGCCGGCAGCGGACGCGCGATCGACGCGATCGAGATCTATTATTATACGCCGAGCAATATCGTGAAGGAGCAAGGGTATTATAAGGCAAAATACCGCGTTTCTCCGACCTCGGGCGGTTATTACCCGTGGCAGTATGATAATGAGACCGGCGGCGGTCAGGACGGCTATGCCGGCGTTTTCGGCAAAACCATAGACAGATTGCAGGTCACGCTGTCAAAGTAATACGATCAAAATGACAAAATGCATCGGATGATTCCGGTGCATTTTGTCATTTTGACCAAAGTGTTCTTACCTCTTCATAGAAAAAAGTATAATTATTTTAAAAATGCTATTGACAAAAGTGATATCGAAATGGTAAGATATAAGCGTTAATCAGTATCAAAAAATGGAGATGATATATATGAAGAGAATAGTTTCGATCGCTCTTGTTGTCATGATGGTATTAGCTATGACCGTTTCTGTCTCGGCTTTGAGCAGCCCCGGTCCTAAGGAATACTATAAGATCACTGTCGGCTCCGAAGGTAAGGGTCATGCTACTTCCGACAAGGATAAAGTTCAGGCAGGTACTGACGGCACTGTTACTTTTCTTGCATTTGAAGACGGCGGCTTCTTCACTAAGTGGATTATCGACGGTAAATATGATATAGTTTCCGGCGGCGAATATGATGACCAGCTCATTATCAAGCCCCTCTCCGACATTAATGCGATCGCGAGTTTCTCTGAGGAGAAGGATTACCTGAACAA
>CACZAW010000185.1 GCA_902779225.1 uncultured Ruminococcus sp.
ACCTCGCCCTCAAAGGCTTTGATTCTATCAGGATCCTGTTCAACAACGCCTATGAGGTCGGCGACTTTGCCGTATGCGGCACGCGCGGCTGGTATTACGACAAAGAGGGCGAGCATGACATCAAGGTCATCAACCGCGAGATCGGCAGGCTCAGAACATCCTACAACGCCGCTCTCGCCACCGGCAAGCGTCCTGTTGTTTTCCTGCACTACCCGCCGGTATACGGCGATATCGAGTGCGAGGAGATCATGAACGCGCTGCTGGAGCTGGGCGTCAAGACCTGCTACTACGGCCACCTTCACGGCGACCGCACCCATAAAAACGCCGTGCAGGGAGAATACAAGGGCATCGATTTTCACCTGATTTCCTGCGATTATACGCGGTTTGTACCGGTTTTGGTGCGCTGACGCCGCTTTTTGATCGCCTTTGATATCGAATTTGCCAGTTTTTAAGCGAATCGGCACAAATATTTTACATTTTTAACATAGTAATTTTTTACCGTTTATGGTATATTATCACTGTTGCAAGTTTAGTAATACTGGAGGAATGAAAAATGAGTTTAAAATCATCCACTTTGAAAGAAGCAAATACCTACGAAGTAGAAGTCAGCGTAGACGGCGCGACCTTTATGGCGGCTGTCGATAAGGTATATAAGAAGCAGGTCAAAAAGATCAACGTACCCGGCTTCCGCAAGGGTAAGGCGCCCCGCATGATCATCGAGAGAATGTACGGCGCAGAGATCTTCTATGACGATGCGATGCAGGATTGCTATCCCGATGCGCTGGACGCTGCGGCGAAAGAGGCTGACTTGAAGGTCATTTCCGTCACCGCGCTTGAGGCGACAGAGGTCGGCAAGGACGGCTTCACCTTCAAGGCGACCGTCGTTGTTGAGCCTGAGATCGACGTCAAGGACTACAAGGGTATCGAGGTAGAGGCGATGTCTACCGAGGTCACCGACGATATGATCGACCATGAGATCGAGCACGTTCGCGAGCGCAACAGCCGCATGGTCACCGTTGACGACAGACCCGCCGAGAACGGAGATACCGTTGTCATCGACTTTGAAGGCTTCTGCGACGGCGTAGCTTTTGAAGGCGGCAAGGCTGAGAACTACAACCTCGAGCTCGGCTCCGGCAACTTCATTCCCGGCTTTGAGGATCAGCTCGTCGGCCACAACACCGACGAGGAGTTCACCATCGACGTCAAGTTCCCCGAAGAGTATCAGAACGACGATCTCAAGGGCAAGGACGCGCAGTTCAAGATCAAGCTGCACGAGATCAAGAAGAAAGAGCTGCCCGAGGTCGACGACGATTTTGTCAAGGATGTTTCCGAGAAGGACACCGTCGCCGAGTACAGAGAGGAGCTCAAGGAGCAGATCGCCCATCGTCTCGAGCATGAGGCGGAGCATGATCTCGATCACAAGCTGACCGACGCGGTCATCGAAAAGGTCGAGGGCGATATCCCGCAGCAGATGTTTGATAACGAAGCGCAGAACATGATGCGCGAGATGGATATGCGCTTCAGACAGCAGGGCATGGATATGAACACCTACCTCAAGTACACCGGTATGGAAGCCGACGCGGTGCTTGAGATGTATAAGCCCGAGGCAGAAAAGCGCGTCAAGATGCGCCTTGCTCTCGAAAAGATCGCAAAGCTCGAGGATATCAAGCCCTCTGAGGAAGAGATCGAGGCCGAGTACAAGAAGATGTCCGAGTCTTATCAGATGGATGTTGAAAAGATCAAGGAGATCATCCCCGTCGAGAGCGTTACCGAGGATCTTTCCGTAGAGCTCGCGATGAAGCTCGTGAAGGATAACGCAGTCGTAAAATAATCCCAGTGATCAGTGATCGGCGATCAGTGGTCAGTGTGAATGGAATATTAGCGTGATAACGAATAATACTATAATATTGTGAAAGGATGAACGATTATGGCTTTAGTCCCTTATGTAGTAGAACAAACCAATCGCGGAGAGCGTTCCTATGACATCTTCTCCCGACTGTTGAACGACAGGATCATCATGCTCACCGAGGAGGTCAACGCTACGACCGCTTCTTTGGTGGTCGCCCAGCTTTTGTACCTCGAGGGGCAGGATCCCAATAAAGACATCAGCCTGTATATCAATTCCCCCGGCGGTTCCGTCACCGACGGCATGGCGATATATGACACCATGCAGTATATCAAGTGCGACGTTTCCACCATCTGCATGGGCATGGCGGCTTCGATGGGCGCGTTCCTCTTAGCTGCCGGCACAAAGGGCAAGCGTTACGCACTGCCCAATGCCGACATCATGATCCATCAGCCCTCCGGCGGCGCGCAGGGTCAGGCGACCGATATCGAGATCCATACACAGCACATCCTGCACACCAAGCAGAAGCTCAATGAGATCCTCGCAGCGAACACCGGCCAGCCGCTCGACGTCATCAAGGCGGATACCGAGCGCGACAACTTTATGACCGCGCAGCAGGCGCTGGAATACGGTCTGATCGATAAGGTCATCGAAAAGAGATAACACATTTTTTGCATAGCCGGAGAGCCGAAAAAGCTCGTCCGGCTGTTGCTGTTCATTTGAGAAGGTATAGGGAAAGCATTTTCCAAGGAGATTAGTATGGCAGGAAAGAAAACAGATGATAACGTCTACTGTTCCTTTTGCGGCAAGCCGCAGGAGATGGTAGGCAGAATGATCGCCGGCAACGGCGTATATATCTGCGACTCATGTATCGATCTGTGTATGTCGATTTTAGAGGACGGCGACAACGCCCCCGAGGAACGCGTCGACGAGATCGCGGCGTCGCCCTCAGGGCTCTTGAAGCCGAAGGAGATCAAGGCGATCCTCGACGACTATGTGATCGGTCAGGACGAGGCGAAAAAGACGCTGTCCGTCGCAGTTTACAACCATTACAAGCGCGTATTCAACCATGATGAGAACGTCGAGTTCGCCAAGTCGAACGTCCTGATGCTCGGACCGACCGGCGTAGGCAAGACCCTGCTTGCGCAGACGTTGGCAAAGGCGCTGGACGTGCCGTTCGCGATCGCCGACGCCACCACGCTCACCGAGGCGGGCTATGTCGGCGAGGACGTCGAGAACATTCTCTTAAAGCTCATTCAAGCGGCTGATTTTGATATCGAGCGCGCCGAGCGGGGCATCATCTATATCGACGAGATCGACAAGATCGCCCGCAAGAGCGAGAACCCCTCGATCACCCGCGACGTTTCCGGCGAGGGCGTTCAGCAGGCGCTGCTCAAGATCGTCGAGGGCACCGTTTCCAACGTTCCCCCGCAGGGCGGCAGAAAGCATCCGCAGCAGGAGTTCCTGCAGGTGGATACCAGCAATATCCTCTTTATCTGCGCGGGCGCGTTCGACGGTCTGGATAAGGTCGTCAAAAAGCGCATGGGCAACAAGGTGCTCGGCTTTGAGGCGGACGTCAGCGACACACAGGAGAAGCTCGAGAAGGATTGGATGACAGATTGCCGGTCATCACCGCGCTGTCCGATCTCAGCGACGACGATATGGTGCGCGTTCTGACCGAGCCGAAGAATTCGCTGATCGCGCAGTATAAGCACCTGTTCAGGCTGGACAACGTCGAGCTGCTCTTTGAAAAAGAGGCGCTCTACGCGATCGCCGCAAAGGCGAAGGAGCAGAATACCGGCGCGCGCGGACTGCGCGGCATCATCGAAGGTCTCCTCACCGACCTGATGTTTGAGATTCCTTCGGACGTATCGGTCGAGAAGATCATCATCACCCGCGACGTAGTGGAAAACGGCGCAGAACCGCAGATCTTCCGCAACAACGCCGCCGATTTTGCATTGGGGCTCGACAGCCGCAATACCGCATCTTAATCAATCGCATTCAGGCTGCATGGGGTTCCATACAGCCTTGAATTATAATTCAGTGATCAGCGGTCAATGACCGGTGGTCAGTGATTGGAGAATAACAATGGCTTACGATAGATCATTTGATATACCGGTTCTGCCGCTCAGGGGCGTCGTCGTCTTTCCGAAGATGATGCTCAACTTTGACGTCAGCCGCAAGCGCAGCAAAAAGGCGCTGGAGATCGCGATGAAGGGCGACCAGCTGATTTTTCTGACGGCGCAGATCGACCCCGGGCTGAACGAACCGACTTTTGACGACGTCTATAAAGTGGGCGTCGTGTGTAAGATCGCCCAGATCCTGAAGGAGGGCGAAAAATCCACCCGCGTGGTGGTCGAGGGACTGTACCGTGCGGTCATCATCCATTCTGTGTCGACCGATCCGTGTATGGTTGCATCGGTGGCGCCGTATGAGAACCGCCGTCAGAAGATCACGACGACCCGTGATCTGGCGCTGATGCGTTCCCTGAAGGCGACCTTTGAAAAGTACATGGAGCTGACCCCTAAGCTCCCGACTGACATCCTCTTCAAAATCGGGCTGTCCAACGATCCGTCCGATCTGGCTGACTTTGTCGCGGCGAATGTGCTGCTCGACGCCGAGATCAAGCAGCTTCTGCTCGAGACCCTTCCGGTCGCCGATCGACTGGAGATCCTGATCGACGCTTTGCAGAACGAGATCTTTATCCTCGACGCGGAGCATGAGATCATGGAAAGGGCAAAGGAGCGCATCGACCGCTCTCAGCGCGACTATTATCTCCGCGAGCAGATGAATGTCATCAAGGAGGAGCTGGGCGAGGACGGCGAGTTTTCGGATATCGACGAGCTCAGAAAAAGGATCGCCGACAAGAACCTCCCTGAGGAAGCCGAGCAAACGCTGTTGAAGGAATGCTCAAAGCTCGAACGACTGCCCTTCGGCAGCAACGAGGCGAGCGTGATCGAGACCTACATAGATACCTGTCTGGAACTGCCGTGGAACGACATGACAGAGGAAAAGATCGACACCGCCGCCGTGCAGGAGCAGCTTGACCGCGACCACTACGGTCTCAAAAAGGTCAAGGAGCGCATTATCGAACAGCTCGCGGTGCGACAGCTCAGCGATAAGGCTAAGGGGCAGATCATCTGTCTGGTCGGCCCTCCCGGCGTAGGCAAAACGTCCATCGCCGTCAGCATCGGCGACGCGATCGGCAGAAAGAGCCGCCGTATCGCGCTCGGAGGCGTGCGTGACGAGGCGGAGATCCGCGGTCATCGCCGCACCTATATCGCCTCGATGCCCGGACGCATCATCGCCGCCGTCAAGCAGTGCGGCGTGCGCAATCCGCTTTTGATTCTCGATGAGGTGGATAAGCTGTCTGCCGACTACAAGGGCGACCCGACCTCGGCGCTTTTAGAGGTACTCGACGGCGAGCAGAACGCGACCTTCGTCGATCACTATATCGATATGCCGTTTGATCTGTCCGACGTGATGTTCATCACCACCGCGAATGACGCCGACGCGATCCCCGCGCCGCTGAGGGACAGGATGGACGTCATCGAGCTTTCTTCTTATACGAGAACCGAAAAGTTTCAGATCGCGAAGCGACACCTGCTGCCCAAGCAGATGAAGCTCTGCGGGATCAAGCGCAAGAATTTCCGCATCACCGACAAGGGAATCTATGCGGTGATCGATTACTATACCCGCGAGGCGGGCGTGCGTAATCTGGAACGCGAGCTGACTGCCGTTCTGAGAAAAGCCGCGGTGCAGATCTTAGCCGACCCCGAGGTCGTCGTCAGGGTCAATGATAAAAATATCGCCGATTTCCTCGGCGTGAAGAAATATCTCGACGATACCGCCTCCAAAAAGCCGGAGATCGGTCTTGTCAACGGACTGGCGTGGACGTCTGTGGGAGGTACGCTCCTGCCGCTGGAATGCGCCGTGATGCCCGGCTCCGGCAAGCTCGAGCTGACAGGCTCTCTCGGCGACGTAATGCAGGAGAGCGCCAAGGCGGCGATCACCGCCATCCGCACCCGTGTGGATAAATACGGCATCGCGTCTGATTTTTACAGCAAATACGATATCCATATCCATGCGCCGGAGGGCGCTGTGCCCAAGGACGGTCCCTCGGCGGGCGTCACGATGGCGACGGCGCTGTATTCCGCACTGACCCTTTGTCCCGTGAGAGCCGACTTTGCCATGACCGGCGAGATCACCATCGGCGGCAAGGTACTGCCGATCGGCGGACTGAAGGAGAAGAGCATGGCGGCGTTCAAGGCGGGGATCAAAAACGTTATCATCCCCAAGGAGAACGAGCGCGATCTCGCCGAG